>NZ_DBHIIC010000008.1:0-45656 GCF_057248345.1 Filifactor sp.
TAGGACTTTTAGATGATAATGAGGAATTAGTTCAATTTGATATTGCAATTTAAGAGAAAAAAATATTGTTATATTTTGAAAATATATTTAATTGATATTGATTATCGGTATCGGTTGTGGTATATTGAAAGAGGATCAACATTGAACGGTCTATAGAGAGTACTTTTATCTGTCTAATCTGTTCTGTGATGATTCCTCTATCACAATAAATCTGCTTTACAATAAGTTTTCTTATTATTTACAGATTTATTCTAACAAAAATTATAATACATTAGGAGGATTATTATGTTAAAAAAATTATTACTATTATGTGTAAGTTGTATATTAGCCGTTTCATTGACAGGTTGTCATAACAAGACTTCAGAAACACCAGGAGGAGACCATGCAGGAGAAAATACACCTACTCTACAAGTAGTAGCAACTTCTACCATGTTAAGAGATTTGGCTGAACAAATCGGAAAAGAAAAGGCAACAGTAACCGGAATTATGGCACCCGGTGTTGACCCTCACCTATACAAACCGACTGCCGGAGATATCGAAAAAATAGAAGGTGCACAAATGGTTGTATATAACGGTCTGCACTTTGAAGGTCAAATGGTAGATGTATTGGAAGGACTCAATGGAAAAGTAGTAGTCAACGCAAGCGCAGGACTTGCAAAAGAAGATGTGCTTCCTTTTGCGGATGATCCGATTGGTGATCCACATATTTGGAACAGTTCCAAAAACTGGGAGTCTGCTGCAGAACAAGTAGCAAAGGGCTATATTGAACTTGATCCGAAAAACAAAGAATTCTATGAACAAAACTTAGAATCCTATAAAAAAGAATTAGCGGAACTAAAAACATACATTGATGAACGAGTTGCAGAAATACCTGAAGAATCTCGTGTATTGGTAACTGCTCATGATGCATTCAGTTATTTTGCAAGAGATTACGGTTTTGAAGTGAAGGGAATTCAAGGAATTTCTACAGAATCGGAAGCATCTACAAAAGATATTTCCGACTTGGCAGAATTTATTGCTTCACACCATATCAAAGCCATATTCTCCGAGTCTTCCGTTCCACAAAAAAATATTAATGCTCTAAAAGAAGCAGTGGAATCAAAGGGACAATCAATTGTCATAGGAGGACAGTTATTCTCAGACTCTCTTGGTGATGAAGGAACTCCTGAGGGAACTTATATCGGTATGATGAAATACAATATTGACACTGTAGTAAATGCATTAAAGTAAAGAAGGTATTTTTATGTCTGATCAGATAGCAATTAAGGTAGAAGATTTAACAATTGCATATAATCACACACCTGTTCTGTGGGATATTGACTTGACGGTTCAAAGAGGAGTTTTGATGGCAATCGTCGGTCCCAACGGTGCAGGAAAATCTACATTGATTAAATCCATGTTGGGATTTTTGAAACCGGTGAGCGGCAATGTACTGTTTTTTGGAAAACCGTACTCTGCTGTCAGAAAAAGAATTGCCTATGTTCCACAAAAAGGAAGTGTGGATTGGGATTTCCCGACAGATGTCTTCGATGTTGTGATGATGGGACGGTATGGAGAACTCGGTATTTTGAAACGACCAAAAAAAGAGGACTTTGATAAAGTGGAACAAGCATTGGAAGAAGTCGGTATGCTTTCGTTTGCTCACAGACAAATCAGTCAGTTGTCAGGTGGACAACAACAGAGAGTGTTCTTGGCACGAGCATTGGTTCAAAATGCCGATATCTACATGATGGATGAACCGTTTCAAGGTGTAGATGCTAAAACAGAAAAATCCATTGTCAGTGTCCTTCAAAAACTGCGTGATTTAGGAAAAACGGTTATTGTCGTACACCATGACTTACAAACAGTCAAATCCTATTTCGATGAAGTGACTCTCTTAAATATTAAGGTAGTTGCATCCGGACCTGTTCAAGAAGTATTTACAGAAAAGAATATTCAACAGACTTACCGAATCATCTCTCAAAAGGAGGCAGAACTATGATTCAAACATTACTGGAAATGATTCAAAATGACTTTACCTTTCGTGTTGTTTCATTCGGTTCTCTAATACTCGGTATGATTAGTGGTGCTTTAGGCTGCTTCGCCGTTCTTCGAAAACAAAGCTTGATTGGCGATGCGATTTCTCACTGCACACTTCCGGGAATTGCGATTGCATTCCTCATTACAAATTCAAAAAATATAGAAGTGTTGCTTTTCGGTGCTCTGCTCTCCGGATTGCTCAGTATGTACCTTATCACGACCATCGCTTCACATTCCAAATTGAAGTTTGATGCGTCTCTTGCATTGGTACTGTCTGTGCTATTTGGAATCGGAATTGTTTTTTTGACCTATATCCAAAAAAATTCCGGTTCTCATCAAGCCGGACTGGAAAAGTTTATCTTCGGACAAGCGTCTTCTCTTCTGAAAAGAGATGTTCGCATTATGATGATAACAGGAATTGTGCTGTTTTTTATGATGATTGTATTTTGGAAAGAATTTAAGTTAGTGACATTTGACCCTGTGTTTGCACAAACAATCGGAATTCCAAGTACATTTTTCGGTGGATTTCTATCTCTGTTAATGGTACTTGGCATTGTAATCGGACTGCAAACAGTCGGCGTCATCTTGATGAGCGCTCTTTTGATTTCGCCTGCATCTGCAGCAAGACAATGGACAGATAAACTCTCCGTTATGGTCGTTCTCTCCTCGTTATTCGGAGGAATGTCAGGTGTGCTCGGCACGATGGTAAGTTCCTATATTCCCGGCATTCCAACCGGTCCCACTATTGTTGCCTTTATGAGCACCATTGTTTTGGGAAGTTTGCTCTTTGCTCCACGAGGAATCATTCGAAAATGGATGATGCAACGAAAAAATCATGCTGTACTCTATCAACAACTAGAGGCAAATTCCTATAAAAATTTGGAGGTGAAAGAATATGACATTATTTAGCCCACAGACACAGATTCTATTGATTGGGATTGTCGTATCTCTCTCCTGTACTCTCGTCGGATGTTTCTTACTCTTACGAAATATGTCCATGATGACTGATGCCATTAGCCATACCATTTTACTTGGAATTGTGATTGGCTTCTTTTTGACAAAAGATTTGTCTTCACCGGTGCTCATCATTAGCGCCGGACTGATTGGTGTACTGACTGTATATTTGGTTGAGGCAATGCATTCTACCAAGTTGGTATCGGAAGATTCTGCAATCGGAATTGTATTCCCATTGTTGTTTAGTATTGCAATTATCATTATTTCAAAATATGCACGCAACACTCACCTCGATGTCAGTTGTGTAATGCTTGGAGATATTACCTTTGCACCCTACAAAAAACTGATTATCGGAAACTTGGATTTGGGTGCAAGAGCAATCTATAGTTCAGGTGTAGTGCTCGTCATCAACCTTGCATTTTTGATACTGTTTTTCAAAGAATTAAAGGTCAGTACCTTTGATCCCGCACTTGCGTTTGTACTTGGAATGATGCCGTCTTTGATACACTATCTGTTGATGACACTCGTATCTGTAACAGTTGTTGCATCCTTTGAAGCAGTGGGTTCCATACTTGTTATCGCATTTATGATAGGTTCCCCGGCAACCGCATACCTTCTGACAGAGGATTTGAAAAAAATGATTGGATTCAGCTCCATCATCGGTATCCTAAATAGCTTTTTGGGATATGAAATCGCAGCTTACTTCGATGTATCCATTCCGGGAAGTATCGCTCTGATGACAGGAATCACTTTCTTATGTGTCTTTCTGTTTTCTCCAAAAAACGGTTTAGTCTTCCAACGGATAACGCTTAGGGACAACAAGCAAACTTTTACCAAAGATACTTTCCTCCTTCATGTATACAACCATCATGGTGTAACAGAAGAAGTTTCTGCTGAAACCATCGGAAACCATCTTTATTGGTCATCCGAACAAGTCAATACTGTCAGTTCCTCCCTTTTAGAGCATGGCTTTATTACAATGAAAGATGGTTGTTTTGTCATTACCTCAAAAGGCGAAGAGCGTCTTCGAAAAAACTATGCCTTTATTTTAGAAGGATAATTTCATTGCTTTGATTCGACAAGATACTCAAATCGGACTGTTACAAGTGTTCCTTGATTCATCGAACATCTCCTCCCTCGTTAACATTGTCCTATTTGAAACAGCTGAAATGGAGTATCGAACTGTGAAACCATGAACAGTAACTCCTATACTATGATATAGAGTAAGTGAATACGAAACTCCAGTTGAAAATATTAGATGTATAAATAAAAGATAGGAGCATAAAAAAAGCAGATTTTTATACTAAAACACATTCTAATGGTTTATCTGTTTTCCGGAAAATTAAGTATTTCAGATACTTGACAAAGTTATGGGCAGTCCCTGTAAAAGTGTAAATAAACTGATTCATGAAACAATTAAAAGTATCCCTTGCAGAGATTGGATTGATTCAATCGTTTCATCAGTTTTTAGAATTATGCTGATTATAATCAGCGATTCGTATCAGATAACAGTATCTCAAATGAATCTATAACAAATTAAAAAATAATCCCTGTTTACAGATGTAATAGTTCAAATATTCACTGTAAACAGGGGTTACTTTTTGCAATATTTGTTACTCTATATTCAAAACGATAAACTCTGCTATCATATTTTCCCAATTGTTCTATATAGTCCTTATTCCAATACTTTCTCCAAAAGTACCAGTCTTACTCTTGGAATTCCTTGAAAAACACAATCTATTTCTCCAACCTCCGAATATCCTAGGCTCTTGTAAAATTCTCGTGCCGACCAATTCTTCATCTGAGTATCCATCCGAAGTGCACTGCAACCCCGATTTCTTGCATATTCTTCATAAAAAGCAACCATCTGTTTCCCATATCCACTTCTTTTCTTCAAGGGATCGACTACCAAAGTATGCAGTACCATAATCTTTTCATCAGACGCCTCTTTTTTCCAAGAAACCTGTCTATATTCTTCTAATTGAATATGATTCAAAATGGATGTTGCAACCACCACACCATCCTCTACTCCCACAAACAAATCTCCTCGTTTCAAGGCTTGCTCCGCCGTTGCACGGACAGGATATACTCCTCTCTCCCATCCAATCACCACTCTGTTTTCCTCTTCTTCAAGGTGAATCCTATGATAAATTTGTTCAACTTCATCAATGTCTTGCTCCACTGCCTTTCGAATCTCCATCCGTTTCACACTCCTCAACAATAACTCCTTTATTTTAACATCTCTCTTATTTTAATATCTCTTTTGTTATAAAATCTTCCTATTTCAAAATAAAAAATCATACCTTGTAACCATCTGTTTTTCGGTATGATTTTCTATTTGTCATTATATTTTCCTTACAGAGGGTACTTCTCCTGTTAATGATATTTTTCCTTACATTTAGAAATAATCTTTTTCCAGTATCAAAAAATTATTTACGTTTTATATTTCTGACAATTTGTAGGCCGTCTCTTAACAATCCCTATATTCCGAATGCAAAGTATCTGGTTGCACAAACACCGCAAAAGAAAAGCAATGTTCCTACAAATGTCACATAATCTGTATGGTCTAACATTATCTCATTCATTCTGGTACGGCCTTCCCCACCACGATAACATCTTGCTTCCATTGCCATCGCAAGTTCATCTGCACGACGAAATGCGCTGATAAATAACGGTACCAACAAAGGTATCAAGCTCTTTGCTCTCTCCATCAATTTTTTACTCTCAAAATCTGCACCTCTTGCCATCTGTGCTTTCATAATCTTATCTGTTTCTTCTAATAAAGTTGGAATAAAACGAAGTGCAATCGTCATCATCATTGCAATTTCATGTGCAGGAAGTCCGATTTTTTTGAAAGGGTTCAGTAATTTTTCAATTCCGTCTGTCAACTCAATCGGCTTTGTTGTCAAAGTCAGTAGAGAAGTTCCGGCAACGAGCAAAGTCAACCGAATGACCATAAACAGTCCAAGCCACGTTCCTTCTCGTGTAATTTTCAAAAAACCGAAACGGTACCATATCTCTCCTTGACCCAACAATGCATTAATTAAAAAAGTAAGCAACAATAACGGCCACATCGGTTTGATTCCCTTTATGGTATATGCAAAAGGGATTTTAGACGCTTTGATAATCAAGCACAAAAATGCAAGGATAAACAGATATGGATAGAATTTATTGATAAAAAACAATGCAATCATAAACAAGAATGATAGTAAAATTTTTACACGAGGATCTAAACGATGTATGAAAGAATCGCCCGGATAATATTGTCCTAATGTGATGTCCTTTAACATTGTTTTTTCCTCCATTCTTTTAAAATTGCTTCCTTCATCTCTTCCAAAGTCAAAATATCTTCTGAAATCTTCCAACCTCGTTCTCTCAATTTGTTAGACAGTTCCACGACCTTAGGTACTCCCAAACCGATTGCTTCCATTTTCTGTTGATGTGCAAAGATTTGTCTTGGCGTCCCGTCAAAAGCAACCTCTCCTCGATTCATTACAATCAGACGATTTACCAACCTTGACACATCATCCATGGAATGAGATACCAATATGATTGTAGTACCATAAGTTTGTTGTACTACTCTAATCTGATTTAAGATTTCATCTCTTCCCTTAGGATCAAGTCCTGCTGTCGGTTCATCCAAAATCAAAATATCCGGTTTCATTGCCAGCACCCCCGCAATCGCAACACGACGCTTTTGACCACCGGACAATTCAAACGGCGACTTATCCTTCAGCGCTTCATAATTCAAACCTACCATTTTCATTGCATCTTTCACTCGTTTGGTAATTTCTTCTGCAGATAAGTTCAATTTGGAAGGGCCAAACGCAATATCCCTTTCAATCGTTTCTTCAAATAACTGATATTCAGGATATTGAAATACTAAACCCACTTTTTTACGAATGTCTGTCAAAGTGACGTCAGATGACGTCAAATCCATTCCATCAATATAAATCTTGCCGGAAGTTGCTTTCAACAATCCGTTCAAATGTTGAATCAAGGTGCTTTTTCCTGAACCTGTATGTCCAATCAAACCGATAAACTCTCCATTGCTCACCTCAAAATTGACATTTTTGAGTGCTACACTTTCAAACGGAGTGCCCGGACTATAGATATGTGACAATTGTTCTACTTTAATTGACATAACGCACCTACCATTTCTTCAATAGACAATGTATCTGTCGGAATGTTCATTCCTTCTTTATTCAATAAATATGCAAGCTCTGTCATGTGTGGAACATCTAATCCCAAAGATTTCATCTCCTCTACTCTCGGAAAGATCTCTCGTGGTGTTCCCTGCATCACAATTTTGCCATGATCCATCACATAGACTCTGTCAGCATGAATCGCCTCTTCCATAAAATGTGTGATGTGAACAATCGTAATATTCTCATCTTTGTTCAAATGATGAATCGTTTCCATTACTTCTTTTCTTCCATTTGGATCCAACATCGCAGTCGGTTCATCCAAAATAATACATTTTGGTTTCATTGCTATAATTCCACCGATTGCAATTCTTTGTTTCTGTCCACCTGAAAGATTGTGAGGAGCTCTTCTTCGAAACTCCGTCATTCCTACACGTTCTAAGGCATCATCCACTCTTCTTCTGATTTCTGTCTTTTCAATTCCCAAGTTTTCAGGCCCGAATGCCATATCTTCTTCTACGATACTCGCAACAATTTGGTTGTCCGGATTTTGAAAAACCATTCCTGCATTTTGTCGAATATCCCACAGATGATTCTCATCTTTGGTATTGTATCCCAAGACAACCACATCACCCTCTGTTGGCAACAATATTGCATTCATATGCTTGGATAATGTACTTTTTCCGGAACCGTTATGACCGATAATGACAATGAATTCTCCCGGATGAATTTCCAAACTTGCCTCATCCACTGCACGATTCACTTCATTTTCTAATGACCTATATTCAAACACCAAATCCCGTACTTGAATGATAGGATCGGTATCATGCTTTCTTTCTACTCTTGCTTCCAATAGACTCCTCTTTTCTATTTTTGTATTACCGTTTTTATTGTAAAAATAAATCAAAAAGTATTTTACAATCAAATATCATCATATCATACTCCATCGAACATGAACAGACAATTTCACTCCATCAAACCTATCTTTTTTCGTTTTAACTATTCTCGTCTTTCTATCTGTCGAACTGTCTTTATCCACAATATTGATTTGTAAGCTACGTTTTTCATTATACCACAAATCTCAACTATAATTCTCACATACTTTCATGAAAAATGTCGAATTTTTAAAAATGAATCATCGGAAAATTTCCACTCAATTCCCTTTAATAAAAATAAACAAATACTATCATACTGTCCATCTCTTTTTCGAATCGTATTCATTTTTTATTTCCTATTCTTCTTTTTCTTTTTTATCTGCTATAATAGGAGATAATTCAGTAAAAAGATAGGAGTATGAATATGAAAAAAGTATGTATGATATATACCGGTGGAACCATCGGAATGAAAAAAACGGAAAACGGGTATTATCCCGAACCAAATTTTTTAGAACGCTCACTGAAACAAATCCATGAGCTCTCTTATCACGAAGTTCCTGAATTTGATTTGATTGAATACTCTCCACTACTCGATTCCTCCAATGTTCAAATGGAACAGTGGACTAAGATTGCGAAAGATATTTTTGAACATTATGACGACTATTGTGGTTTTGTTATCTTGCATGGTACGGACACCATGGCTTATACTGCAGCAGCACTCTCTTTTATGTTACAAGGTTTGAGCAAACCGATTGTATTAACAGGTTCTCAAATCCCTCTTGAAGAAATTAGAAGTGATGCGCGAGATAATATCATTTCTTCACTGATGATTGCAGGAGAAGGACAAATCTCTGAAGTCTGTGTTTTTTTTGCCAACAAATTATTTCGTGGAAACCGTTGTGTCAAAATCAGCTCTGATGAGAAAGGCGCCTTTTCTTCTCCAAACTACCCTGTTCTGGCGGAATCAGGTATCACTATTCGCTATTTCAATCGTAACATCGACATTCCAAAGGGTGCAGAGCTGATCTACACTCCTATCAAAAAACAAAATATTCTCGTGCTAAAAGCAGTTCCGGGAATTTCCTACGACAGTTTTACAAACTTGATTACAGAATACTTAGATGCTCTTGTCATAGAAGCCTTCGGTTCCGGCAATATTCCTAATAGAAGTCATGAATTAACAAAACTGTTGCAGGCTGCGGAACAAAACAACACTGCTATTGTTATTTGTACTCAATGTTTGCGTGGTACAACCTCTATTGGCGAATACGAAACCAGTTCCCAACTCAAAGATGCCGATGCCATCTGTGCTTATGATATGACCGTTGAATCTACTGTAGCCAAACTGTATTATTTGCTAAGTAAAGGGTATAATCGAAAACAACTCAAAAAATGGATGGAGATCAATATTGCCGGAGAACTCTCTCGATAATATCGAAATCACACCTTCCTGTCACCAAAAGACACCACTACCGCAATTATTTCTATAGGCACAGTATCTCTCCAACCGAAAATAATTATCCTATTAGAATCATCAATCCCACGATTATCACTCTATCCTCACTCATCTGACCATACATTTTTTCTATCATAAGAGGAAGTATCAGCCGGCGCTTTTACTTCCTCTTTGCAAGTTATATTTTGTTTTATCAACTACCATTGATACAAAAAGAAACACAAATATACAGAAGGAAACAAAAAAAGATTCCCCTATCAAATATGGGAATCTTTTTTAATAAGTTTTATTCAATTCATTTTGCTTTTCTTTCAGTTGAGCAAATTTCGTTTCTCTTACAAAAAATATAGTCCATTCATACAAGTGATTTTACTACATGACAACTATCACGTTATCTCAAAAAGATTTCATTTCATCTTATCTCAGTCTTATGCAAAGAATTTTGCAATATAGCCTTGGACAAAAATATACAGTACAACCACAGGTAGGATATAGCTGACATAGACTCTTGACCAAAGAGGAAACTGAATTCCTTTTCCTGTATTGACTTCTTCGAGGAAGTTTTTCCATCCCCAACCATATCTGCTTGTGCAAAACGCCAAATAGATCAAAGAACCTAATGGTAAAATATTATTGCTTACAAGGAAATCTTCCAAATCCAAAATACTGCTACCCTCTCCAAGAGGCATGATATGGCTCCATACATTGAATCCCAAAATACATGGAACGGATAGTATCATAATAATAAATGCATTGATGAAAGCTGCTTTTTTTCTTGTTGTTCCAAACAATTCCAAGTTCGATGCGATAATGTTTTCAAATACGGCAAGTACTGTCGAAAATGCAGCAAAACTCATAAACAAGAAGAATAGTGAACCCCACAATCTTCCACCTGCCATCGCATTAAACACATTCGGTAAAGTAATAAAAATCAATGCAGGACCGGAATCTGCCGGAATTCCAAATGCAGAAGTAGATGGAAAAATAATCAATCCTGCCATCACTGCCACAAACGTATCTAACAAGGTAATACTCATCGCCTCGCCAATCAAACGATGATCCTTATCAATATAACTTCCAAAAATAGCAATTGCACCCATTCCGATACTCAATGTAAAAAATGCCTGTCCCATCGCAGCAAAAACAACTTCATTGATTCCAATTTGCACCATTTTATGAAAATTAGGATTTAAATAAAAATGTAGTCCTGCTGATGAATGTGGTAAGCTGATTGCCCTTGCCACCAAGATAAATAAGATGAACAACAGACTCAACATCATCACTTTCGTAATTTTTTCCACTCCGTTTTGTAATCCGAAAGAACAAATTAAAAATCCCAACGCAACTACGACAATCATCCAAAAAACCATAATTCCGGGTTGCTGAATTAAGGCACCGAACATTTCTCCCACTTGTTCCGGTGTTTTCCCTATAAAGTCACCTTTCATCATCTTGAAAAAGTAATACAGCATCCAACCGGATATTGTGGTGTAAAACATCATCAATAAGTAATTCCCAAGTGTTGCAATATAACCAAAGATATGCCATTTCGTTCCTTTTGGTTCCAACACATGAAAAGATGTAATCGCACTCTTTTGGCTTGCTCTTCCAACAGAAAGTTCCATCGCCATAATCGGTAATCCTAAAATCCCTAAAAACAACAGATAGATCAGTACAAACGCTCCTCCACCATATTTACCTACCACATATGGAAATCGCCAAACATTTCCTAATCCGATTGCACAACCTGCTGATAATAGAATGAATCCCAGTCTTGATGAAAACTTCTCTCTCTGTTCCATTAAAAAGCCCTCCTTTAATACGATTTACACCATTTGTAAAAAATAAGTGTATTTTGCTATTGTGCCACAAGAATATAAAAAAATCAATCATTCAATAAACAATTCTGAAAATTTTATTTTTCCTATCTTTTTCTATTCATTTTTTATTTATTTTCTTTGTTACGATGTTACAATAGAAATAAATCATCAATAGGAAAGGAAGCCCACTATGAAAACCAAAATTTCAATATTGCTAAAATTAGGACTTCTTCTTTTTGGAATTTCTTTTTTTACTATAGAAGGTGCTATCATTTTTTCAGGTTTTTCATCACCTCCAACCGAACAGATTGACTATGTCATTGTTTTGGGAGCAAGACTCTACGGAACAACTCCATCTCCTGCACTAAAGAATCGACTGAACTCGGCAATCACATACCTTGATACCAACCCAAACACCACAGTAATTGTAACAGGCGGTCAAGGTAGGGACGAGGACTGTACCGAAGCACAGGCAAGCTATGACTATCTTGTTGCTCATGGTATTTCCAAACAACAAATTTTGATGGAAACCTCCTCTACCACCACATTTGAAAACATCCAAAATGCAACTGAAATCATACAAAATCAAACAGATAATCCTTCTGTCAACGTTTTGATTTCTACTAATCGATTTCATTGTCTTCGTGCAAAAATACTTGCAAAACGATGTGGCCTCAAACCATACTCTCTTCCTTCCAAAACACCTCCCAGCATTGCCTTTCAATGCTACGTCAGAGAATATTTTGCTATCATCAAATCATTCTTTCTAGATGTTGTGACAACGTAATTCTTTTTATAAAAAATCCTCTTATCCGTAAATATGTAACGAATAAGAGGATTTATTTTGTCATTTGTTACTGTCGATATTCAAAAGAATACCCTTTCATTCTAACGATATTGTGGAGGAATGTTTGAACGATTCGGTCTCATCATCATACTTCCCTTCAATTCTTGGTATTTCAAAATACTATTGCTTTTGTCTTCATAGTAAACAGCGTACATTTCTCCAACCTTCATCGTAAGAGGTTGCCATGCATACAATTTTTTAGATACCTTACCTGCTTTGATAATTACCTTTGTTTTTCCAATTTTCAGCTTGTTCGTTGGTCTTACCACAGAAAGAACCTTTCCTTCAATATAAAACTTCTTTCTTTTATAAGATAAATAAGTCCGATACAACATATATCCCAACACACATGCAAGAATGGTCCAAATTGCTTTTGCCCAAATCGCCTTATATAAGAAAATAGCTACTACTGATAATACAAAAAGAGCAACAACTCCACCGATTCTCAAAAAGACTTTCGTTTGTTCTGTCATACTTTCACCACCTTAACTCAAATAATATATAGAATAGTACGATTATATCAAAAAAACAAAAACTTTGGTAGACTTTCCCTTTATTTTGTAAAATCTATCCAATGTTTTTGTTCTCGATTGTGTTTCTTAAAATTCTTGTACTATAAACCGGGAGTTCTACTTATCCAACTGCAAACTCTTTCGAATCTCTTTGCGCAGTTCAGGATAGCCCGGCCAATCGTACAAAAATTGTACCTTCTTATCTCGAATTGTATTTCCGGTCGGTTTTTTCTCCATCACAAATACGCGAAATGTTTCTGCAATATCCTCTGCAGGATTGGTTGCTGCATAATCCGATACAAACGCATCTTGATTTCTAACATAAAAAGAATACTTAGTCGGGAATTCTTCCAATACATAGTCTTTCCAAAATGTTTGATAAAATTGGTTCAGTAAAGAGTCTTTCTTCGTCACCATACCGATTTCACAATAATTTTTGATATCGTAGTCTTCTGTATAATCTACCTGTGTCTGATTCAATGTCAAATAGTGACAATATTCATGTATCAAAGTCCCGTAAAAATCATTATCCATGTCGTTGCTGTCAATCTGCATCAACCATCTTGTACCGCTTCCATCTCCGTCAGGACTCTCAATGACAGATGCCATTGTAGAGAACTCCCCATCCGTACACAACAAAAGATAATCGAATTTTTTTAAATCATTATTTCTAACTACCTTTGGAATGGTCGTCAAAATGACATTCTCTTTCTCCTTTGAAAGAGATTCTTCTTGTGTCGACTGAGTTTCCTTTTTGAAAATTTGAAACCAGTTTCTTTTTTGTGTTGTGTTTTCCCACAATAACGGTTCCTCTTGGATACTTTCACCTTGCACGCGATAAACTTTTTCTGTCTTTTGGTCCGGATACTCTACCAACAAAAGCAGTAACAAGTTTCCGTTCACATCTTTCAACTTCTCCAATCGTTCTTTGGCAAAGTCGTATGCTTCATCATCCCCTGCATCGTTATAGCGATCTATTTTTCGCTTAATCAACGCAACTTCATTCTCCTTCATTACAGTTTTCAAATAAGCATAAATTCTATCCTCATTATTTCCTTCTATCGGCTCGGAATCCGTTTCATCTTCATCCTCTATATCATAGTATTTTTCGGTCAGTCCCGTAATCCACTGATCAAACTCTTTTCGAAGATAAGCCTCCCTTGCATTGGGTTCAATGATGTTATCTTTCTCTCTTTCTTTCACATACTCCTGTATTTCTGCTACTGTAATAACCTGTTTTTCCTTTTCTGCATCAGAAATATGGTCATTCATCTGTCCCAAGTTATATTCAATTTTTTGTTTCGCCAACTTTAATTCTTCAGGAGAGTATTCTTTTACTCTATTGGTATCATGACACCCCGTCAGCAACATAACCCCTAAAAGTAGAGAAGCTACCACCCTATTCCATTTTTTCAAATTTACTCACTCCTATATTAAGCTTTTTTCTCTAAGGATACAACAAACGGACTTATACTGTGAACAGAAAATCAACACCAAAATAGATTCCTCTTTCCGAATGATTTGATTTATCTCATCGGCAAATGTTAAACTCTCTTTCTATCTTCAATCTGTTTATTGTTTCAAGTTGAATGATACCCCATTCCTGTTTCAAGAAACAAAATTTTATACCCTTTCCTTTTCTTGCTTATTGGAATATACATACTTGCATAACCTGTTGTTCACTTTTCGAATGAATGGTAGTGCCAATCGAAACATTCCTAATTTAAATGTTGACAACTCATCTGTGAAGTTGATACATGCCGTTTGTTTTAATTTCGGATTGAGTTTTACAATTTCGCTTCCGTCTACAATACCATATCGAAACTCCGCATTCATATATTTTACCGTATCGTGTTTTTTTCCCTTATTTAACAAGAAAGTATGAGAAAAATCAAACTGCGCCTCAAACTCTTCAAAGGAATCTGTCAAAATTTCCAAAAATTGTTTCACTTCCTCTTCCGAAAAATACATCAACACCCCTTCCGAGATAATTAAAATAGGTTCTTCACTCTTTGCTATCTCCGTTGTCCATGTGGAATCCAAAGCTGATTTCGGGATGTCCGTCACTCTGTCATTTGGTGGAAACAAGCTTTTTCGTGCTTCAATTACTTCCGGAAAATCTAAATTATACCATTTTATTTTTCCGTTATCAATGCGTTCAAATCTGGTATCCAATCCACAACCGACAGAAACCACAGTGCAATTCGGATGTTCCGTAATAAATTTTTTTGCTTCTCTGTCCATCACTCGAATTCGTGCTAAAGTACCAAAATAAGAGCCTTTTGAGCTGTCAAATTTATCAAAATCATAATCAATTTTCTTCATGATTTCAAGCGACAATTTATCATTCAAGATAGGTTTGTCACTCATGGCATCCTTCGCACGAATGTACAATGTTATAAAAAGTGTTTCTGCAACTCCATCTAATGTTACTTTCATTTGATTTCCTCCTGATATTGAACTGCTTCTTATGATTCAAATAACCTTATCATGACTGTATTTCTGATACTTTTCGTTCACAGTCACTCTTATTTTAAACCTTTTATTAAACAATATCAATAATTATTATCATAAAATAATTTGTATCATTATATTTCATATGCTTTCTTTGACCATCCTTCTTTTTTCAGGTAGTGTCGAGCTTTTGTTTGAATGGTTTTGAAAATCTTATAAAAATCTGAATCCCAATAAAAATTCAGAAGGTATCGTATGAAAAAATTTGGAGTTATAGTTGTATGGATGGAATTTAAACCTTGAAAAACGAGCATTGCTCTTATTCCCCATAATGAGTGTTACGTTGATTTTATAAAATCTGATAAATAAGAAGAAAGAGAAAATTATAGAAGTTTGTTAGAATTAGTGGTCAAAGATATGGACTATGTCTCATATCCATGACCACTCAACACTACAATATCCTGTGAATTCAATCGTAGTAACTATGCAGATGGCACAAACGAAAAACTTCAAAAGGTTGTTACCTTCATTAACAATAGACCAAGAAAAAATTAAGAGTCAAAACTCGATTAGAAATTTTTCCTAAGTTTTTTAAATCATTAAAAAACTGTCGCCTTTAACTTGACAATCTATCATTCATAAAGTTAATTTTTTTTATAGAATATAGGTACAGAATTAATCATGATTGAAGAGATTACGCATATTAGAAGAATTCTATTGACATGAGGCATAACATCAATGTCAGTACTCCAGCTGACAGTAGGAAGTTTTGTCGCATCATAATAGAAAGCACATACAGTAAGCGCTGTTAATGATAAACTGATAAAGCCTAATCTTTTGTTATATTTTTTCTGAAAGAAATATACATTATTAAATACTGCAAAAATGATAGCTGCGAACCCTAATACGATACCAAAAACTCCTCCCATAATCATCATCCTTTCACTAGTTTTTATTAAAATATTATAAAACCTATACTACCTTTATAATAGTATCAAATTTATTCAATCTCAAGTTTACTTTTCATTTTTTAATAAATTTATATAACTCTTTTTTGGTGTCTAAGAGTTATATAAACTATTTTAAATATCCTATCATAGAGAAGTTACGTCATAAAGATTACTATGTAATTCAAACAAAGCAACGAGCAACCTAATAAAGCAAACAATTCCATCTCTTTTTTCAATAAATTTAAGATTTTTTTCATTAGGTAATAGAGTTGTTTTTCGTTTTTCCTTCAATTTCATCTACCTCTGTAATCATCCGTATGTGGTCTTAAATCTGTTATGGCCCTTTGAACGAAACTTTCTATTACAGTTATCGAAAATAGATAAAAGTTCTATGTTATCAGTTGAACAATATTGTCTTTTTTCGACAGATAACATAGAACCTGCTCACAGCACTAAAAAATTGGCATAAGTGAATCTCACCCATACCAATTTTTGACAGTTTATTTTACTGATTAAACAACAAACTAATCTCGTTTGTAATCACATTTTTCATGGAATCTTTCTTCATAAGCTTTCGCCAACTCTTCACGGAAGTCAGGATGTGCAATGTTGATTAAAGCTCTTGCTCTTTCATTCAAAGATTTCGCACCTAATTTTGCAATTCCATACTCTGTAATGATATAGTCAACATCGTTGATAGAAGTTGTAACAGAAGATGCTTCTGTAATCACAGGAACAATTTTTGACATTTTTCCTTTTACTGTAGAAGGCATAGCAATAATGTTTCTTCCACCTTTACTCCAAGCTGCCCCTCTTACGAAGTCAACTTGTCCACCAACTCCACTGAACTGTTTCGGTCCGATAGATCCGGAAACAACTTGTCCTGTAAGGTCTACTTGGATACAAGAGTTGATACATACCATATTGTCATTTTGGCTGATGACACGAGGATCGTTTACATAATCAACCGGATACATTTCAAAGAATGGATTGTCATCTACATAATCATACAAATCTTTTGTTCCCATCAAGAAAGTAACAACAGTTCTTCTGTTGTGGAAGTTCTTTTTCTTGTTTGTGATAACGCCTGCTTTCATCAAATCCATTACCCCGTCAGAAATCATTTCAGAGTGAATTCCCAAATCTTTTTTATCTTTCATAAATTGAAGTGCAGCATCAGGAATCGCACCAATTCCAAGTTGTAAACAGTCTCCATCGTTTACTAAAGACGCGATATATTCTCCGATTTTTGATTCTACTTCTCCAATTTGAGGTTTTGGCAACTCAACCAATGGCGCATCATGTTCTACTAAGAAGTCCACATCGGAAATATGAATAAAACTGTCTCCAAGTGTTCTTGGCATATATTTATTTACTTGTCCAATTACAATTTTAGCATTTTCTGCAATTGTTTTTGTGAAGTCTACGGAGATACCGAAACTACAGAATCCATGTTTATCAGGTGCTGACAATGTTACCATTGCAACATCTACAGGCAACTCTTCACGATAAGCACGAGGCACTTCATAGAAGAAACGAGGAATAAACTCTCCATCTCCTCTTTCAACCGCTTTTCTTGTAGATGCTCCCAAGAACATTGCATATGTTCTAAAGTGCTCTGCTAATCCTTCTGCAGCATAAGGAGCTTTTCCTGGAACCAAACCGGAAACCTTTACATTCTTATAATTATCTTTCAAACGAACCATTTCTTCCAATAGATAAGTCGGTTCAGCCAAAGCGTGTCCCAATGCAACATGGTCTCCACTTTTTACATGAGAAAGAGCTTCTTCTGCGCTTACCAATTTCTCTTGGTAAATTTTTTTCCAATCCATCTTTGATAACCTCCAAATTTTTTTATTTTTCTATATAAAATACGGAACTATTATATCATATTCTATTCTTTGTATCTACTGCATAATTCCTCTTGATTATGCTATTACCCTTTTTTATGAAAAATAATCTCAATTCATACCATAGTTCTATCTCTTTTACAGTTAGTAGGTTTTATAAAAAAACACTTTTCGTCAGACTGTTCCTTCCAACCGAAAAGTGTTTTTATGATAGTTTTAATGATTGTTTATATTATACTGCTCATTACATTCTTCCTTGATTTATAGTGAAATACTTGGATGTTCCGCTGTGACAAAGAATGTCTCTGCAGTTGCAGACAGATATTTTTCAGCATACTCTGCAATCATTGCAACAGCTTGTTTCAAATCATCTTCTCGACCATCTTCAATGTTTTCCATAATGAGAAAGGCATTGGTCGTGTTATCGGTAATCATGGTACGCTCTCCATCTCTCCAATTGAAGCAACGACACACTGCACCTTTTTCATCACGATAACATAACTCTCCTTCTAATGTAGGGGAAGATTCTGTCTCTCCGATTAAATAAAACTCATCTCCTCCCGTTGTAATTCCAAGCAACAAATCTCCAACAAAAGTATCCAAATCTTCTGCTCCACAAGGAAATCCGAACTGTAATGATGCCGAATTATAAATATCTACCAACGGATTGATAGAACCTACCGGATTTTCTTTTTCTACTCTCTTCAATAGAGCCTCAATACTACAACGAGCTCCTTTTTTTGTTTTAAACTTCTGATATGCACTTCTCCAATTTGCAACGATTGGATTTTCATTAAATTTAGCTTTCACCAAAAATTTTTCAGCTTCACGATTGCTTCTTGACAAAAGTGCCTTCAATTCTTGTGGAACTTCTCCCTGATTATTGATTCCTTTCAAAAGTACTACCCCTAATGTTGCATTTGGAAATAAATTCCAAAAAGATTCTTCGGCAATAAACTGACTCATCTTTCTTTCCTCCTTGTATCACAATAGCATAAATACACACCCTAAATTCCTACTTCTATTATTATATCATAATAATGACTTTCTTTTTTAGTTTCTTTATTTTACTTTATTTTGTTGATTTGTCGTTGTCACATAATATAACCATACTATTTTTTTCCTATATCTTGTGTTTTATATTTTTTTGCAAATAAATGTACTTCTACGAATTCTTTGTAATCACTCACTTTCTTTTTTCAAAAAAAACCGTCTTTTTTGCAAAAAAACTCTGTAACTCTCTATTTCTAAAGCATAGACACTGTTTTCTATATATAGTGTGTAATATTGCAATATTTTTGTTTTTATAAGTATATATTGTATTGTATTTGTTTCATTACTGTAGTATACTATACTACAGTAATGAAACAAGCACTATTATAGAATGGTGTTTTTATATAACATTTAGAATTTTAGATAATATGAGTACAAAAATAGGAAAATAAAGAATGAATGAGGTCTAAATATGGTATTACACGTAATCAAACGGGATGGAGCCAAGGTTCCTTTCGACAAAGAAAAAATCATCATTGCTATCAACAAAGCAATGCATAGCAGTACAGGTATCTATGAAGAAGGACTTGCAGAAATAATTGCAACGGAGATTGAGGAGTTTGCTCGCTCTTTGAAAAGGGACTTGACTATTTACGGGATTGAAGATCAGGTCTACTACAAGCTAATTCAATATGATAATCCTGCGACTGCAAGAGCTTACGAAAATTATAAGGCTGTCCAAGCCTT
This sequence comes from Filifactor sp., assembly GCF_057248345.1. Taxonomy (NCBI): domain Bacteria; kingdom Bacillati; phylum Bacillota; class Clostridia; order Peptostreptococcales; family Filifactoraceae; genus Filifactor; species Filifactor sp. Next base: position 19,623 of record NZ_DBHIIC010000008.1, read on the forward strand.
CAAAAGAAAAGTAAATACCATAGACGAAGATGTTGTCGGAATCCTAAACCGTAGTAATATCAATGTTTTAGACGAAAATTCCAACAAAGATGCAAAAATTGTATCTACACAGAGAGATTTGATTGCCGGCGAAGTATCCAAAGACATCGCCCGTCGTTTAATCATTCCGACCGACATCGTTCAGGCACACGACAGCGGTGCCATTCATTTTCATGATATGGACTACATCATTCAACCGATGTTTAACTGTTGTTTAATCAACTTGGAAGATATGTTGATGAACGGAACCGTTATTAACGGCAAAAAAATCGACTCTCCAAAGTCTTTCCGAGTGGCGTGTACTGTTACTACCCAAATTATTGCTCAAGTGGCAAGCGGACAATATGGAGGTCAAAGTATCAACGGAATCGATCGCATTTTAGCTCCCTTTGTTAGAAAGTCTTACCTCAAATATTATGATAGCGTTGTCGAAGAACAAAAAGAAATCTACGGAATTGAACCTGATTTGCAAAAGGCTGAGGAAATTGCTTGGAAACGCACTCGAAGAGAAATCAAAGACGGTATCCAAACCATTCAGTATCAAATTAACACTTTGATGACAACAAACGGACAAGCTCCTTTTGTGACACTGTTTATGTACTTCCAAGAAGGATATGAATTTGAAAAAGAGGCTGCCTATATTCAGGAAGAAATTTTGTTACAACGGTATGAAGGAATCAAAAATGAACAGGATGTCTATGTGACACCTGCTTTCCCTAAACTGATTTACGTACTGGATGAACACAATGTGCATTCTGACAGCAAGTATTACTATTTAACGAAACTTGCTGCAAAATGTACTGCAAAGAGAATGTATCCGGACTATATTTCTGCAAAAAAAATGCGTGAAAACTATGAAGGCAATGTATTCAGTCCTATGGGATGTCGCTCTTTCTTAGCTCCTTGGAAAAATGAGAAGGGAGAGTATGTATTTGACGGTCGTTTCAATATGGGAGTTGTTTCATTGAACCTTCCTCAAATTGGAATTTTGGCGAACGGTTCAGAAGAAAAATTCTTCGATATTCTAGAAAAACGACTTGAGTTGGCAAAAAAAGCACTTCTTCTTCGTTTCGATCTTTTGAAGAATGTTACAAGCGACTGTTCTCCAATTCACTGGCAATACGGTGCCATTGCAAGATTAAAACCACACGAAAAAATAGATAAATTTATGGATAATGGCTATGCGACCTTGTCTTTGGGATATATCGGTGTTTATGAAGCAACCAAACTGATCAAAGGTGTTTCTCATACCGATCCTGTCGGTACGGCATTTGCACTCAAACTGATGGACATCTTGAAAGATTCCGTTGCAGAATGGAAAGCAGAAACCGGTATCGGGTTTGCACTGTATGGAACTCCTGCCGAAAATTTGACCAATCGTTTCTGTTCGATTGATCGTGCAAGGTTTGGAGAAATCAAAGACATTACCGACAAAGGCTACTACACAAACAGTTATCATGTCGATGTAAGAGAATGTATTTCCATATTCGATAAATTCAGTTTTGAGTCTGAATTCCAAAAACGCTCCACCGGAGGATGTATCTCCTATGCGGAAATTCCAAATCTAAATCACAATTTGGAAGCTGTTGAAATGATGATTCAATATATCTACGACCATATCACTTATGCAGAGTTTAATACCAAGTCAGATTATTGCCATGTTTGCGGATACGATGGCGAAATGAAAGTAGATGATAACAATCAATGGTTCTGTCCTCAATGTGGTAATACAGAACGTACCAAACTAACTGTTATTCGTAGAACTTGCGGATATTTGGGCGAAAATTTCTGGAATGAAGGACGAACCAAAGAAATCAAGGATCGTGTGTTGCATATCTAATGAACTATGCACAAATTAGGCAGTTTGATGTTGCCAACGGAGAAGGTATCCGCACCAGCTTTTTTGTGACAGGGTGCACACACTGTTGCGAAGGATGTTTCAATGAAGTATACCAAGATTTCAAGTATGGACAGCCATGGACAGAGAATGAGACGGAACTTATTCTTTCTCATCTCTCTCATCCAATGGTAAAGGGTCTTACTATTTTGGGAGGAGAGCCGTTTCAAAATGTAGAAGGATTGCTTCCTGTCTTGCAAAAAATAAAACAAGAGTCTCCCAAGACCATATGGATTTATTCCGGATATACCTTTGAACAGCTTTGTTCCGATGTAGACAAAAAAGAGCTGCTCAGCTTATGTGATGTTCTTGTAGACGGTCCGTTTATCTTAGAAAAAAGAGATTTGACTTTGCGTTTTCGTGGTTCTTCCAATCAACGAATTCTCGATATCCAAAAATCTCTTATATCAAATCAACCTGTTGAATATGTACTCGCAGAATGAAACAATTTTCATTCTGCTTTTTTTATGTCGGAAATGGAACATTCATGACATCATACATATCAAAATAAAGATGGAAACAATCTAATATAGTTTTGTATTCATTTTTATGGTAAAATGATATACAAGATAGTCAAAGATGTTAATAGATAAAAGAGTAATAAGATATCATAACAGAACGTAAGATTCGACAAAATAATATCATCATCTCTCATCACCTACTAACAATATCCAATGAAAATAGAACGAAATAACTTGTCAAAATCAAAAGGAGGAAGGTTTCATTGATTGATATCCAAACAGGAAACATTATTTTTCCCAAGCTAAATAAAACCATATCACCTCTCTTACACAATACTGATTTTATTGCTGATTTTCCAAAGAACCATATTCTACAAATCAGAGATATGGAAAACGGATATATCTGGTACGATATGAGAGAAGTGATTTATGATAAAAAAATTCCCATCTATCTATGTTTTAATCCGCAAAAAGTTCTTGAATTTGTGAATCTTTATCCACAGAGTTTTGATGTAAATGCCATCCGTCACTGGGAAGAATGGTCTCCTGAAGAAGTAGAGAAAGACAAAAAGTATTGTGATAAGTGGCTTATGAAATATTGTAATCTACAAAACGAAGAAAACTTTTTTTCATGGGGTACTATTTCGTCCTATTTTGATCCACGCTCATGCAGTAGTGGTATTTCGATTCACTATACAACAAAATAGAACGAATCTATCCCTTATCATTTGACTGAGAAAGTAGTAACCACTCTAAAAAAAGTAAACATCCTTAAAAATAAAAGACTCTAAAAATAAAACGCTCTGTAGAGAAAGTCGAACTATCCCAAGTCCCTTTTCATCCACAGAGCGTTAATCTTATCTTGATAACAATATCTATCTTTGTGACTATACCTATCTTTGTGACTATACCTATCTTTGTGACTATACCTATCTTCACTGCACCAACATTCCATTTCCTGTTTTTTGATACGGATTTTCTTGTACTCATGCTCAAAATCCGTCAGCAATCCGATATAGATGAAAATCAAAGGAAATGTGCATGGTGCAAAAAACGATAAGATTCCTGCAATAAACACACTGCTTATCAAAACTTGTTGCCCAATCATTTTCTGTTACACTTTTCTCAATATTTCATTTTTTATAGTAGTTTTCGTTACCATTTCTCTTTTGTTTATTTTTTCCTATCCACTTTTTATTATCCATTTTATTATCCATTAGAAACAAAAAGAATAAAACCAAAACACGAAATACCGAAATATAGTTTGATGATCTTTCTACCAAACTCAATATCTATTTTAACTTTAATTTTGTTATGTACTCATTATAAAAATATCTGACAGAAAAGATAATAGAATATGATTTCCAAAAACTTAAATATCATTAGTATTCAAAAACTTACTGAATCAATAATCTTCTATCAATAAACCTTTATTATGCAACACTGAATTTAGAAATCCTTTTCTTCTCCATCTCTTTGTGAATAACAACCTTCTTTTATTGAATCGCACCATTTTGCTATTATAAAACAAACTGTCAAAAAAATTCCTTTTCTTTCATTCACTCTTCTTCTATTTCAAAACAGTTCTATGATTTCTGTTTTAACAATATCTACACAAAACCCACACTTTCTCTATGAAAACAAACTTAATTTTGATACAATGAGATTGGTTATGTGGATACTAATTTCTTATTATCCATTCCCAATTTAGCAAACATATTTTAACCATAGTAGATTCCATCTGCTTTTTAAAGATAAGAAACCTGTCAAGCTATATATAAAGTGAGAATAAAAAAAAGAACAACTCTCTTAATATCATTGCTTTGTCACCATTCAGAACAGTTGGATTCTCATTCCTATCAGGAGGCTTTTATGAAAAAAATTGCTCTATTTGGTAGTACCGGCTCAATCGGTACTCAAACGACTTCCGTTGTAGATGAATTTTCTGACCGACTGGAACTTTGTACTTTATCAGCACATTCCAATACAACGTTATTACTTGAGCAAATCAAAAAATATCACCCACAATTCGTTTTTGTTACAAATCAACAAAGTTTTGAATGGATACAAAAAGAATGTGAACATATCTCTGTTGAGGTATTATACGGTTGGGACAGTCTTTCCGATGTTCTATCGTCTTGCAGAATTGATGTTGCTATCGGAGCAATCAGTGGATTTGCAGGGATTTTGCCAACTCTAATCTGTATTGAACATGACCTTACCATCGGACTTGCCAACAAAGAAACTCTAGTTGCAGGTGGCGACTTAGTCAAAAAAGCATTGCAACAACATCCAACCGCTCGAATCATTCCGGTTGACAGCGAACATTCAGCAATATTCCAATGTTTAGAAGAAAATCAAATCATAGATAAAATACTGTTAACTGCATCTGGTGGGCCGTTTCATACCTTTACCGAAGACCAGTTAAAACATATCAAACCGAAAGATGCTCTCAAACATCCAAATTGGTCCATGGGACAAAAAATAACAATTGACTCTGCCACTTTGATGAACAAGGGACTTGAAGTGATTGAGGCACAAAGATTATTCCAAGTGGATTATGATGATATCCAAGTTTTGGTACATCCACAAAGTATCGTACATTCCATGGTACAGTATCAAGATGGCAGCATTTTAGCGCAGTTGGGACAAGCTGATATGAGAGTGCCGATTCAATACTCTATCTTCTATCCGCAACGAATGAACAACTCCTTCACACGGTTTGATTTTGGAGACTTTTTGACTTTGACCTTCCAAAAACCGAATACCGAACTGTTTCCTGCGCTTCCTCTTGCATTTGAAGCCGGAAAAATCGGAAAATCCATGCCATGCGTACTGAATGCGGCAAACGAAATTGCAGTCCATGCATTTTTAAAAGAACAAATTGAATTTTTGGATATCGTTGCAATCGTAAAAGAAATGATGAATCAATTCCCAATTAGCGAAATTACTTCATTGGAAGAATTGTTCGAATTAGATCACAAAGTTCGTTCTCATACCACAAACTACATCAAAACAAGGTAGTGCTATGCGAAAAAGACCATTTCAAAAAGCAACTTGTTTTCTTATCATCATCGTAATCATAATAGGATTGTTCATTTATCGAACTTCACATTATGAAACAACCTACAGTGTATGGATAGGACTTCATCCAAATGACATGGATTCTTTAGAGCCTTATCATACCGTTGTAATCGATGCAAGCTACTTCTCCAAAGAACAGATTGAAATCCTACACAAACAAGGAAAAACGGTATACAGTTATCTGAATATCGGTTCTTTGAAAAATTTCCGTCCCTATTATAAGGAGTTTCAAACCATCACACTTGGACCTTATGAAAATTGGCAGGAAGAATCTTGGATTGATGTTTCCAATCAAGAATGGCAAGAATATCTCACTCAAGTGCTTGCTAAGAATCTTGTAGAAAAGGGTATTGACGGTTTCTTTTTGGATAATACGGATGTATGGTACTTCTATCCCAAAGAAAACATCTATACCGGACTGATCTTCATCTTGCAACAACTGAAACAGGAATATCAACTTCCTATCATAATCAACGGTGGAAATACATTTGTATCGGCTCTTATCGATTCGAACAAAACCAATCTCATCAATGGTGTCAACCAAGAAACTGTCTTTACTTCCATTGATTTTCAGAATCAAAGTTTTGGAAGACAAGAAAAAGAACAGACAGAATATTTGTGGGGCTATTTGATGAAATGCAAAAAAGCAGGATTGTCTGTATCCCTTTTGGAGTACGGAGAAGATGAGTTACTTGAACAAGAAATAAAAAAGAAATGTAAACAGGCGGGATTTGAATATTATATTTCTCCGTCATTGGAATTAAAATAAAATTCTACAAAAAATTCACCTTGTATCGAATAGAATCAATCGCAATTTCTCAAAAAATATCTGAATCTGCTTAATAGAAACGTGCTACTCACAAATACTCTAACAGAAAATCACATTAAATAAATGCGTCAACTGTTTCATACTCAGAGCCTGCTATTACAACATTTGTTCAGATAGAGGTTGAATCACATGATAAGATAATAAATTTGGTACAAACTACTGTTTCTACGGGTATATCATATTAGAGGATCCCTAATAAAAACAAAATTAGAATGTAGAATTAGAATGAATAAACTAACAACCTCCAATTCATAAACTGAGGAGGATTATTACAAAACACCATACGTTTTGTAGTAGGTATCGTAACTATTTGCAATCAAAATTCGTAGACAACCTTTCTTCTATCCTTGCTAAAGAAGGTTTCCTGTCTACCAAAGGAGTATCTATATGTTACTGGAAAAAATACAATCGCCGGAGGATATTAAGTCACTTAGCACTGATGAATTAAAAGAATTGGCATACGAAATTCGTGCACGTTTGATTCAAGTCACTTCCAAAACAGGAGGCCATGTTGCTCCCAACCTTGGAACTGTCGAGTTGACACTTGCACTACACTATGTATTCCAATCTCCGGAAGATAAACTGGTATGGGATGTCGGACATCAGGCGTATGTCCACAAATTGTTAACCGGTCGAAACAAAGACTTTGATTCTTTAAGACAGTTTCATGGTGTTTCAGGATTTCCAAAGCGCTCAGAAAGTGAACATGACTGTTTCGGCGTCGGACATGCAAGCACTTCCATTTCTGCTGCAACAGGGTTTGCCATCTCTCGCGACCAAAAAAAGGAAGATAATGAAGTTATTGCGATTATCGGAGACGGCTCATTGACAGGTGGAATGGCATACGAAGCGCTTGACCATGCGGGACATCTCGGTCTCAATATGACCGTTATCCTGAATGACAACGACATGAGTATTGATAAAAATGTAGGGAGTATGTCAGAATACTTGACTCGTGTACGTTCCGGCTCTAACTACAAAAAAACAAAAAGTGAATTGGAAGTTTTTTTGAAAAAAATTCCTGTACTAGGTTCTAAGATGTTTGCTGTTGCCGACTTCTTCAAAGACTCTTTACGAAACATTGTGGTACCCGGTTCATTCTTTGAAGAATTGGGTTTCAAATATTTCGGTCCAATCAACGGACACAACCTCCCACAATTGATTTCTGTACTGGAAAACAGCAAAAACTTCAAATGTCCGGTATTGATTCACTGTATTACAACCAAGGGAAAAGGGTTCCTCCCTGCTGAAGAAAGACCTGATAAATTCCATGGTACAGGTTCTTATGATCCAAAAACCGGTCAATCCGTTTCTTCAACATCTGCACCGACCTACACTGATATTTTTGCAAAAACGATGATAGCACTTGGCAAACAAGATGAACGCATTTCCGGAATTACTGCAGCTATGCCGTCCGGAACAGGAATCGGTGCTTTTGCAAAAGAGTTTCCCAATCGTTCCTACGATGTTGGAATCGCAGAAGAGCATGCCGTTACCATGGCAAGCGCGATGGCACTTGACGGGCAAATACCGGTTGTTGCCATCTATTCTACATTTCTACAACGTGGTTTCGACCAAATCATTCACGATGTAGCGCTCCAAAATGCGCCTGTTATTTTTGCACTGGATCGTGGAGGTATCGTTGGAGAAGACGGTCCGACCCATCACGGAGTATTTGATTTATCTTACCTTCGTATGATTCCAAACATGGTTGTTGTGGCACCGAAAGACGAAAATGAACTTCAAAATATGCTCTATTCTGCAACAAAATACAATGCTCCAACTGCAATTCGTTACCCTCGTGGAAAAGGATTGGGTGTTGCACTCGATGAAACTTTCCAATATCTAGAAGTTGGTAAATCTGAAGTGTTGAAAGAAGGAACTGATATCCTTATGATTGCTGTCGGAACAATGGTACATCCTGCAACTAATGTTGCAAGTACATTGGAACAAAAAGGATATTCTGTCGGTATAATCAACGCAAGATTCATCAAACCGCTTGACGAAACCACACTGCTTTCACAAATCATCAAAGCAAAGCATATCGTAACTTTGGAAGAAAATGTCCTTGCAGGAGGATTCGGAAGTGCTGTTAGTGAATTGCTCAAAACAAACGGTCATACAGACTGCTCCATGCTGTCTATCGGAATTCCGGATGAATTTGTACCACATGGAAACACTGATATTCTAAAAAAAGAGTTACAATTGGATGAAGACGGTATCTTACAACAGATTTCTTCTTTTCTTGGAGAATAAGTAAGCTAAAAATAAATACATTCAATGAATATCCTATCACGAAATCATTGGAGATTTCGTTAAGACAATTTCTCCAAACATCTATAGAGCTTCAAAAGATAGTTTATTCACAACAACAATTCAAGAACATGAATGGAGGGAAACTATGAAATTTCATGACATGCCGTATCAAAGACCTGATATGGACAAAACCATCGCTTTTTTCAAAAAAGTGAAACAACAACTTGAACACGCTTCTTCCGGAGCGGAACAAATTAACATCATCTATGACTATATTGCATATAAAAAGAAATTGGACACTACCATCAGTTTGGCAAGTGTTCGCCATACCATCGATACAACAGATCAATTCTATGAACAAGAGAATACTTTTATGGACGAAAATACCCCGATTATCACCAATTTGGCAGTAGAGGTATCACGCTGTATCTATCACTCGCCTTTTCGAAAGGAATTGGAAGAAGAATTCGGTACTCACTATTTCAAATTATTGGAGTGTAATTTGGTACTGAACGAAAAAGCAATTCCGTTTATGCAAAAAGAAAACGAATTGGTATCCAAGTATAGTAAAATCATTGCTACTTCTCAAATTGAATTTGAGGGAAAAATCTATACCTTGACACAAATGACACCTTTGTTGCAAGATACTGACCGTAACCGTCGATTCCTTGCTTACAAGGCAAGAAACAAATTTTTGGAAGAACATCAGGACGAATTTGATGCCATCTATGACGAATTGGTCAAAGTGCGTACGGAAATGGCTGTTGCCTTAGGATACAAAAACTATGTAGACCTTCAGTACAAATTACTGAACAGAACAGACTACAATCATGAAGATGTTTCAATCTATCGTGAAAAAATCTTAAAAACCTTCACTCCATTTTCAGTAGAACTTCGAAAAGAACAGGCAAAACGATTGGGAATTGATGATTTCAAATTCTACGATATTGCTTGTGAATTCCAAGATGGAAATCCAAACCCAATCGGAGATGAAACTTTTATTATTGAAAAAGCAAAGGAAATGTATGAGGATTTAAGTCCGGAAACAGGAACATTTTTCAATTTTATGATTGAAAACGAACTGATGGACTTGCTGGCAAAACCGGGAAAAAGAGCAGGTGGATACTGTACAAGTTTTGATGAATACAAGTCTCCATTCATCTTCTCCAATTTCAACGGAACCAAAGGAGATATTGATGTTATCACTCACGAAGCGGGACACGCATTCCAAAACTTTATGTCACAGGACATGAAACTTCCGGAATACATTTGGCCGACCTATGAAGCTTGTGAAATCCACTCCATGAGCATGGAATTTTTGACATGGCCTTATATGGAACTGTTCTTTGGAAACAATGTCAATAAATTCAAATATACCGCATTGAAAAGTGCAATCTCGTTCCTTCCTTATGGTGCAACGATTGACCATTTTCAACATTTTGTATACGAAAATCCGACTGCCACTCCTGAGGAACGAAGAAATAAATACCACGAAATTGAATTGATGTATCGTCCTGACTTAGACTATGCAGATGAATTCTTAGACGGAGGAACTTACTGGTTCCTACAAGCTCACGTATTTAGCACACCGTTCTACTATATTGACTACACCTTGGCTCAGGTGTGTGCATTCCAATATTTGATTAAGTACCTTGAACACCCGAAACAGACACTGCAAGAGTATATTACGCTATGTAAAACAGGAGGCTCTCAATCTTTCTTCGATTTGATTGAAACAGGAAAACTGAAAAATCCAATGACCACTTCTGTTATGGAAGATATTGTTCCAATCTTGGATCAGATTATTCACTCTATCGAAATCTAACAATATTATCGAAATCAAGTAATATCAATGTAGAAAAGGAGAGGATTGAAATGAACAAACCTTTGAAAAAAGCAATTCTGATTACTTTGATGAGCACCATCACACTATCTTGTTTTTCAGCTTGTTTTCCGACACCTGGAAAATCTCGAAATAATGAGGTAAACGGAATCCAATTACAAGCTGAGGTCAGTAAAGATGAACGAATTCCAATTATACGAACTATGACATTGGAAGACTACCAGTCAAAAGATGAAGCAGAAAAAGAAAAACTGCATGATTCTCTTTTTGGAAGAGTTGAAGGAGATATTCCTTGTGTCGATCTGCTCTACGATAATACCATTCGATTTCAAGTGATGAAAGATAAAACGGCAATTGCTACAGAAGAGCCTATCAAAGTAGAGATTATACCTCAACTTACCTATGAGGATGAAGATAAGACACCGATTGTCATTACCAAAACAATGCAAGCAGATACAAACAATACCTACACCCTACCGTTGAAACGCTATCGTACACAGTACGAAACCTATTTTGTGGATATGTATCTCTACAAATTGTACTACTCTGTGGACGGTGTAGACTATATTTCTCTCTTGGCAAGTTCGATGAGCAATCTTCCGGATGACAAGACACCGTTTGATAGTGAGCCTCTTGAAGTACCGATAGCGCCTGAGACAGAGTAGTGCCACAATATTTTTGAAAACGATTCAGATAGAATGAATGCGTCCTTTCAAGGTTGCAACAATTTCGATAGTATCAAAAAATATGATGTTGAGAACATAAAAACAATCTTAATCAAAAAAACCTTCTGTTACATGGAGTATGCCTCATCAATAGTATTCCTTGTAATATGGAGGTTTTTTCTTTTTATCAACCAAGGTGATCTCATCCTCTACTTCCTAAACTATCGTTGTTTTAACAAAAGTAGAACATAATAAAACTCTCTTCAATCAGATAAGAGAGTTTTATTATGTAGCTTAATGTGAATTTTTAGTGTGTTTCATCTTATGTTATTTTTCCTATTGCTCTATTCTTGCTATTTCTATATTCTTACTATCGTTATATTTTTCTTTTCCTCACCCTTACTTTCGCAATGTGAATGGAAAGTATAAGCATTGAATCAATCAGTCAAATATCTAACATTCCACAATAAGATTTTTTGATATACCGATAAGAATCAATATCTGATTACCCTCTTCAATAAGATATTCGTTTTAGGAAACAGTTTGCTATCTTATGACTGAATGGCGAATGTAATTTCCGCCTCACAGACTACTTTTTCTCCTACCTTTGCAATTGCCGTTCCCACTCCGATTGCTCCACGTTCTTTGGTAAGCTCGCAGAAAAGCTCCAATACATCTCCCGGTTTTACCATTCCTCTAAACTTCGCTTGTTTAATTCCTCCAAAAAAAGCAATCTTTCCTCTGTTTTCTTCTCTGGAAAGAAGTGCGACAGCACCTACTTGTGCCAATGCTTCAACAATCAAAACTCCCGGCATCACATGTTCTACCGGAAAATGTCCACAAAAAAACAGTTCATTGACACTGACGCATTTGATTCCTTTCGCCCATTTTCCTTCTTCGCCGTCTACTATTTTGTCGACTAACAAAAAAGGATAACGGTGTGGCAAAATTTCCTGTATTTCATTTGAATTGTACTTCATTTCTATGTCTTCCTTTCCTATTGTATGATACAAAAGGAGATGGTTCTTATCTCCCTCTCCCTTATGATAACCTGATATTATTCTGCATATTTTTTGAACAATAAAGTTGCGTTATGTCCTCCAAATCCCAAAGAATTGCTCAACGCATACTGTATCTCTTTTTCTCGTCCGACATTTGGAACAATATCCAAGTCACACTCCGAATCTTTTTCTTTGTAATGGATGGTCGGTGTAACATATCCTTCCTGTAAGCTCTTGGCAGTAACAATTGCTTCTACTCCTCCACTTGCTCCCAAAAGGTGTCCTACCATCGATTTGGTTGAGCTGACCATCAAATCATACGCCCTCTCTTGAAACACTTGTTTAATTGCCTTTGTTTCTCCGGCATCGTTTAACGGAGTTGATGTTCCATGTGCGTTGATATAGTCGACTTGTTCAAACGAAACATTTCCATCTTCCAATGCAAGTTTCATACATCTTGCCGCTCCTTCTCCATCTTCGCTCGGTGCTGTGATGTGAAATGCATCACAAGTTGTTCCGTATCCTACAATTTCAGCATAAATTTTTGCATTCCTTTGTTTTGCATGTTCATATTCTTCTAATAAAAGAATTCCGGCACCTTCTCCCATAACGAATCCGTTTCGTTCACGGTCAAACGGAATCGACGCTCTTGTGATATCATCTGCAAAACTCAATGCTTTCATAGCAGAGAATCCTCCGATTCCAAGTTCGGTAATACTGGCTTCCGAACCACCTGCCAACATCACTTCCTGATATCCGTCACGAATTCTTCGAAATGCCATTCCAATAGAATCTGTCGCCGAAGCACACGCTGTTACAATACAGTGGCAAGAACCTTGAAATCCTGTTTCAATTGCAATACTTCCGGCTGTAATATTGGTGATTGCCATTGGAATAAAAAATGGTGAAATGCGATGAAATCCTTTTGTCATGCCGGTAGTATGCTCTTTTTCTATCGTTTCCAATCCTCCGATACCGGAAGATACAATCACTCCACAACGAGTTTTATCCAATGATTCCAACTGTAAATTACTGTCCTGTATCGCTTCTCTTGCTGCAACAATCCCAAACTTTGTTACTCTGTCCATTCTTCGACAAACTTTTTTATCAAAATAATCTTCTTCCTGAAAATGTACAGCCTCTCCGGCAAATTTTGCCTTCTGTCCATCATACTGAAATCGTGTGATCTCAGAAATTCCGCATTGTCCTCTTTTCACTCCCGCCCATAGGGATGTAACATCGTTCCCCAAAGGAGAAACTGCTCCCATTCCGGTGATTACAACTCTTCTTTTCACAAATACCTCCTACATACTCATTCCACCGTCAACACTGATGACTTGCCCTGTAATATATCTGTTCTCTTCTACGGATAAAAATTCTACTGCTCTTGCAATGTCGTCCGGAGTTGCCATACATCCTACCACAATTTGGTTCAAAATGGATTCTTTCACTTTGTCGGAAAGTTTATCTGTCATCTCGGTATCTACAAATCCCGGTGCAACAGCATTAACTAATACACCTTTTTTTCCAAGTTCTTTTGCAAGAGATTTTGTCAATCCAATCATGCCCGCCTTAGAAGCGGAATAATTCGCCTGTCCTGCATTTCCTGTAATTCCTACAATACTTGTAATATTGACAATTCTTCCATATCTCTTCTTCAACATAATCTGCGCCGCATACTTACTCATAAAAAATGCACCTTTTAAGTTGGTATCAATTACTTGATTGAAGTCCTCCTCTTTCATTCGAATAAACATACCGTCCTTTGTAACTCCTGCATTGTTGATCAATACATCAACTGTTCCAAATTCTTTGATGACTTCTTCGACCACTTCTTTACAAGTTTCTTCTGAAGAAATATCTCCTTGTATCAAGTGTACTTTTGCACCGAATTCTTCACAAATTTTTTGTGTTTCTTCCGCTTTGGCACGATTACTGTTGTAATGAATGGCAATATCCATATTTGATTTTGCCAATTGCATTGCGATTGCTCTACCGATTCCTCCACCGGCACCTGTTACCAATGCTACTCTTTTTTCCATTCTGTTATCCTTTCTTTACGTACTCTATCGTCTTCTGTAAACTATCATAATCAAAACAAGGAAGTACAACACAGTCTTTTGAAATTTTTCGAATAAATCCTTGCAACACATTTCTAAATCCGACTTCAATAAAGGTATCTACTCCCTCTTCTATCATTGTTTGGATGGATTGGTAAAAATGGACACTCTGTTGCACCTGCTGAACCATTATTTGTTTGATATCATCATTTTTTTGTGAAACTTTTCCGTTTACATTCCATACTATCGGTAGATTCGGTACATCAAACTCCATCTTCTCAAACAATTGTTGCAACACCTCTCCTGCCGGTTTCATATATGAGGTATGGAATGCTCCACTCACATTTAGTGGAATCGCTTTGCCTGATTTATTTTCTTTGACTTCTTCCATCAATTTCAACATTTGTTCTTTGTCTCCACCGATAACGATTTGACCGACTGTGTTAAAGTTTGTAATTTCTATCGGTCTATCGCTTGTAGAATATTTTTTGCAATAGGACAAAATTTCCTCTTCATTCATTTTTAACATGGCACACATCATGGTATCCTTGCCGATCAAAGCTTCTTCCATCGCTTTGCCACGCACTTGAGAAATCTCCATCACATCTTGTTTGGAAAGAACCTTCGCACAGTACAGCGAACCATACTCTCCGATACTGAGTCCCGCCGTCATATCAGGAACAATTCCTTCTTGTTGCAAAATATCTGTCACAACGACATCGAATGCTACCATACAAGGTTGTGTATGTTGTGTCTTTGACAGTGTTTCTAAATCGGAATGAAAGGAAAGCTCTCTGATGTTAGGATATTCGTCATAACATACTTTTGCCTGCTCAAAACGGTCATAGAAGCTCTTGCCCATTTCTATCTGTTGACTTCCTTGTCCTCCATACAAAATTGCAAGTTTCATATCGTTTCCTCCCACTGCAGTTTCATTTCTTCAATCAAGTCATGAACATGATACATTTTATTGATTCTGTCTACATTTTCTCCCGTAAAAAACAATCCCTGTTCGATATTTCCTTTTGCTGCCTGAATCAACGCTTCGGATATACAGTAAGGTGTTACGGCAGGATCACATGGTTTTAAACAATTGATACATCGTTTCGGAGGAATACGCCCGTCAAGCTCTAACTGCTCTAACAATTTTGTTTTGAGAGCTCGTCCCGGAAGTCCGACCGGACTTTGGGTGATAATGACATCTTCTTTTTTTGCCTGACAAATCAATTTGGAAAATTCTTCAGATGCGTCGCACTCATAGGTTGCAATAAACCGTGTTCCAATCTGTGCCCCAAAGGCTCCTCGTTTCACATAATATACCATTTCATATCCGTCAAATACAGAGCCTGCCACAAATACCGGAATGGCACTTCCTTTTTTATCTTCAAAGGTTTTAACTACCTCCAATACTTCTTGGAGTAAGTTTTCCAATTTCATGTCGGGAGATTCAATCTCATCTCGATGAAATCCCAAATGACCTCCCGCACCTCTACCTTCCAACACTACAAAATCAGCAAACCGATTTTCTTTTCTAAGCCAACTGTTCATGACAACCTTCGCTGCTTTTCCACTTGACACAATCGGTGCAAGCGCCACATCATAGCCCTGAGCAACCTTTGGCAATGCCATCGGTAATCCTGCTCCGGATATAATCGCATCTACTCCGCTATCCAATGCACACTTCAGCATATCCTCATACTGATTTCCGGCAACCATAATGTTAACTCCTACCATGCCTCTTCCATTGGAAATTGCTTTTGCTTTTTGTATTTCCTCTCTGAGTGCCTCTTGATTACATCTCAAATTATCACGATAAAAATCTTCTTTTCGATAACCTATTTGCACAGCAGAAATGATTCCCATACAGCCTTCTCTTGCTACATGACCTGCCAAATTTCCAAGCGACACACCAACTCCCATACCTCCTTGAATCAAAGGAAAATCGAGAGTTTTATTTCTGATTTGATATGATTTCATTGACATAACCCCTTCAACACAGTTTCATATTCACGAAACAGCGTTTCTATTCGTTCAGATAGTGAGCATTCATCATGTATCATTGCTGCAGTTTGACCTGCCATAATGGAACCTGTTTCAATATCTCCCTCTTTTACTGCTCGTCTTAGAGAACCCAAGGTATAGTGTTCCAACTCCATCAAGGTAGCTCCTTCTTTTTCTCTTGCAATATATTCACGCACCATTGTATTTTTAATGACACGAACCGGTGTGCCTGCAATTCTTCCCATTACTGTAATATGGGTGTCTCTTGCATTTCTTACCGCTTGTTTGTAATTCTCATGAATCGGACATTCCGTCGTTGATAACAGACAAGTTCCAACCTGTACTCCACAAGCACCCAATATTTCTACTGCTAGCATCTGACGACCTGATGCAATTCCACCTGCTGCAATAACCGGAATATTTACGGCATCTGCTACCTGAGGTACCAATACCATTGTTGTCGTTTCTCCGACATGACCTCCACTTTCACATCCTTCTGCAATTACACCATCTGCTCCCAATCGTTCCATACGTCTTGCCAATCCTACAGATGCAACAACCGGAAAGACTTTGATTCCGGCATCTTTCCACTGTTTCATGTATTTTCCCGGATTTCCTGCTCCTGTCGTTACCACCGGCACTTGTTCTTCTATCACAATCTCTGCCATCTTGTCCGTATCCGGATTCATCAACATCAGATTCACACCAAACGGCATGTTTGTATGTTGCTTACAAATCTGAATCTGTTCTCTTAACATATCTGCCGTCATTCCACCGGCACCAATCATTCCAAGTGCTCCTGTATTCGATACGCATGCTGCAAATTCTCCTGTTGCAATATTTGCCATACCACCTTGTATCAATGGATATTTAATTCCCAAAATTTCATGTAATTTCATAGTTCTCCCTCTATCGGTTCTTTTTTTGTAACACTGTTACTCCATGAATGTTATCCTATTATTTCGCTACCATTCTATCAGTGTTCCACCCCAAGTAAGTCCACCTCCAAATCCTACCAACAACACCTTCATTCCTCGTTGCAACAAATTTTTCTCTACCATCTCATCTAATGCGATAGGAATACTTGCTGAAGAAGTGTTGCCATATTCCCCAATGTTGACGTAAAATTTCTCAGCTGGAATATTTGATTTTTTTTGTGCATAATCAATAATTCTTTTGTTTGCCTGATGGCAGACCACATAGTCTATCTCTTCTTTTTGAACCTTATTCTTTTTAAGTACATCTTCGATGCATTGAACAATGGATATCGTTGCGAATCGAAATACATCTTTTCCATTCATATATACTTGGCTCTTACTTCCTTTTCCATCTACACCAATACATCCAAGCTCTTTGCTCGTTCCTCTGCTTCCTACAGAAAAATGACCTAATGCTCCCTCTCTTTTTTTCAGGATAGCTGAAGCGGCACCGTCTCCAAACAAAATACAAGTTCCTCTATCCTCAAAGTTCAGCACTTTGGAAATTACTTCTGTTCCAATCAAAAGAATATATTCTTCTTCCGAAAAGGACATCAACAGAGAATCACAAATCATCATGCCATAAATAAATCCACTGCAAGCTCCATTGATATCTAAAGCAAGTATGTCTTCCGGCAACTGTAGTTGCTGTTGAATCAAACAGGCAACAGAAGGTGTCAAATAGTCCGGAGTAAAGGTTGCAACAATCACTGCCTTAATTCTTTCTTTTGGAATGTTTCCTTTTTCAATTGCTTTCTGTGCCGACAATACTCCCAAGTCTGTCGTCGTTTGATTCTCTACATAGTGACGACGCTCAATTCCAGTCCGTGAAACAATCCACTCATTTGTTGTGTCTATTTTTTTCACAAAGTCTTCATTAGTCACTATTCTTTCCGGTACATATCGACCGGTTGATACTATTTCAAAACTCATACTATTCCCTTCCTGATTGCCCTATCTTTCGATATTTTCCATATCTATCTATAATTCGTTGTTGTGAAGATTTGTTCATCTCTTGTTCCAAGTATCTTTTCAACACCTTTTTTAAGTCAGGAACCACTCGTTCAAAGTCTTGTTTTTGAAAACAAATTCCCTCTCGAATTACCTCATCTATCAAACCTTCATGGTATAAATCATCAGCTGTCATCTTCATTTTTTCTGCTGCATCTCTCGCTCTTTTTCCGTCTTTCCAAAGAATGGAGGCAAATCCTTCAGGAGAAAGGATAGAAAAAGTTGCATTTTCCAACATAATAATTTTATCTGCCAATGCCAACGCCAATGCCCCACCACTTCCGCCTTCTCCTGTCATCAATGCGATAATCGGCACTTTTAAGTCACTCATATAGAACAGGTTTCGTGCAATCGCCTCTCCCTGCCCTCTTTCTTCTGCACCCATTCCCGCATAGGCACCGGGTGTATCTACTATCGTAACAATCGGTCTTCCAAATTTTTCTGCCTGTTTCATCAGACGAAGTGATTTTCGATACCCTTCAGGATGACTCATTCCAAAATTGTATCTAATATTCTCCTCCAAATCCTCACCTTTATTTGTTCCGATTACAGTAACGGGAATTCCGTCAAAGTATGCCAATGCTCCCAACATCGTTGCATCTTCTCCATACAACCTGTCTCCATGAAGATAAAAGACATCATCAAACAATGCATCTACCCAATCTTTTACTTTGAATCGCTGAGGATGTCTGGAAAGATACACTTTATCCCAAGCCGTCATCTTGTCATAGTAGTTGTCCAGCAACTTCTGTTTTTGTTCCTGTATAGATTCAATCATCTTTTTGGTCGGAAGCAGTTGAGAGTCCTCTTCCTGTATTCTCTCAATCTCATGCTGCAAGCACTCTATCTTTTTTTCCAACTCTTGTATCAAATCAATTCCTCCTTACGATGAAGTTTCAGTAGAAAAGAAAGTGTCTGTTTCATATCTTTTCTCTCAACAATATGATCCACAAATCCTTTTTTTAGCAAAAATTCTGCTTTTTGAAATTCATCGGGAAGTTTTTTGCCCATTGTTTGTGCAATGACTCTCGGTCCTGCAAAACCAATCAATGCCTTCGGTTCAGATAAGATAATATCTCCCAAGCTGGCAAAACTTGCTGTCACTCCACCTGTTGTCGGATGTGTCAAACATGAGATAAACAACTGTCCACTGTCGCTATGCCTTTTTACCGCTGCTGAAGTCTTTGCCATCTGCATCAAAGAATACATTCCTTCCTGCATTCTTGCTCCTCCACTTGCACAAAACACAATGACAGGACACTTTTCTTCTGTTGCCATCTCAAATGCAGAAGTAATTCTCTCTCCTACTTCCGAACCCATGCTTCCCATGAAGAATCTGCCATCCATCACACACAAAATGGTAGGACTTTTTCCTATCTTCCCACGAAAACAAAGGACTCCTTCATCCAAAGCAGTCTTCTGTCTCATCGCCTCTTGCTTTTCCTCATAGCCGTCAAATGACAAAGGGTTTCTTGTTTTATCTTCGAATACAATTTTTTCGTATCCGGATTCCAAAAGACTCTTTGCCCTCTGTTCTGCCGGCATCGGAAAATAACCTCCACAATATGGACAAATATACAGATTGTCCTCTTTATCCTTTAGAGGAAAGGTGCGATTACATCCACTACATTGAGAAAATAACCGACTTGGGATTTCTTTTTGCATATAGGTTTCCTTCTTCTGTAACCTCAATGCTTTTAAAAGATCAAATTTCGATTTTCTGTCTTTCAAAAAATTTCCCATACCTACCTCATTTCTAAATCTGTTCCATCAAGTTTTGAATTCTCTCCAAATTACCTTCCAAAAAATCAGTTGTATAAGTACCTTTCAAAAAGTCTCGTTCATACATCATAAAATACAGTAGTCCGATATTGGTGGAAATTCCTTCGATTACAAATTCCTCCAACGCTCTTCTCATCTTTCTTACTGCTTCCTGCCTTGTCTTTCCATGCACAATTAACTTTCCAAGCATAGAATCGTAATAGGGACTCATGACACTTTCCTGAAACAAAGAAGAATCTATCCGAACGCCGTTTCCTCCCGGAATATGAACTGCATTCACACGTCCACAGGACGGCATAAAACCGTTTTTCGGATCTTCTGCATTGATTCTGCATTCAATCGCATGCCCTTGTATCTTAATATCCTCTTGTCGAACAGAAAGTGGCAAACCGAATGCTGTGCGAATCTGCTCTTTGATAATATCTATTCCCGTAATCATCTCTGTCACGGGATGCTCCACCTGGACTCTCGTGTTCATCTCCATAAAGAAAAATTCATTTTCTTTTGTCAATAAAAATTCAATAGTCCCTGCAGAAGTGTAATTCACTGCTTTTGCAGCATTGACGGCAGCTTGTCCCATCTCTTTTCTCATCTCCTGAGTCAAGACTCTACAAGGTGCCTCTTCTATCATCTTTTGATTCTTTCTTTGTAAAGAACAGTCCCTTTCACCCAAGTGAATCACATTCCCGAAAGAATCTGCCAATACCTGTACTTCTACATGCTTTGCACCTTCAATCAATCTTTCCATATAGATTGCATCGTTTCCAAAGGCAGAAAGCGCCTCTTGTTTTGCACTCAAAAATTCCTTTTTCATCTCTTCACTGCGATATACCTTGCGCATTCCTTTTCCTCCACCACCGGCAGAGGCTTTGATAATAACAGGATATCCAATCTGATCAGCTAAAGCTACTGCTTCATCCACATCTTTGATACAATCTTCAGAACCCGGAATAACGGGAACATTATGCATCTTCATTGTATCTCTTGCTGTCTGCTTATCACCCATTTTGGCAATAATTTCATAAGAAGGTCCGATAAAAACAAGTCCGCAATCTTCTACCATTTTTGCAAATTCACTGTTTTCAGCTAAAAATCCATATCCCGGATGAATTGCCTCACAGCCTTTGAGCAATGCTGAACTCAAAATATTCGGGATATTGAGATAACTGTCCTTCGCTCTTGCACTGCCGATACAGACAGCTTCCGTCGCCATCTGAACATGTAAGGCATTCTTATCTTCCGTTGAATAAACTGCAACTGTTTCAATATTCATCTCTCGACAAGCTCGAATGATTCTTACCGCAATCTCTCCACGATTGGCAATCAAAATTCTGTGAAACATAGATTACACCTCAATTTCCATCAACTTGTCATCATATCCTACAAATGCCTCGTTCTCAACAAAGATTTTCTTTATCACCCCATCCTCAGGAGCAACAATCTCATTCAATAGTTTCATCGCTTCGACGATACAAATAGTTTGACCTTTCTTCACTTTTTGACCTACTGTCACAAAAGGTGGTTCTGTCGGAGAAGGACTCGCATAGAAAGTTCCTACTATCGGGGATTTCACAAAAGTCCCTTCTGATTCTTCCTTCACAACATCTTCAAAAACGGGTTTTACCTCCTGTTGTTTTTCTACCTTCGGTGTAATTTCTCCTCTTATAGGATTTGAGAACGGATTTCCTCTTTCTCCCTCTTTCCCAAACGAAACGGAAAATTTATCTTCGCTCCAATGAAAGTCGGTCAAATTAGAGCGAGAAAACCATTCAGCCAATTCCAATATCTCATTCTTCTTCATCATATTACTTGTGACTGTCAATATAATCTACAATGTCTTGTACTGTTTTCATCGTCTCAAATTCTTCATCAGGAATAGAGATATCAAATACATCCTCCAATGCCATAGCCAAATCTGCACCGTCTAAAGAATCCATTTCCAAATCTTCCATCAATCTTGCTTCCGGTACTACTTTTTCTTCGTTACAGTTCAAACTTTCCAAAATTGTTTCTTTTACTTTTTCAAATGTCATGATAATTCTTCCTTTCTTTTCCTAAGTTATATTCAAAATAAGCTCTGTTTTTCATCATTGATAACACAGACAAACTTTCTATTAAGTCCTCATAATACTTATTCTGAATAAACATCTTAATAATTTATTCTATAAAACTTATATAATATATTCATATTTAATAAATTGCTTTATATAAATATATTGAAGAACATTTTATTGGGATTTCCTACTTTTGTCAATTTCATATACAGATTCTCTCTATTTTTTTACATTTATTCCGTAATTTATAAGTCACTCTCAGATATCAGACTACACTTGTTTCTTACTTTCTCTCATTACAAACGGTGTTGACTAAAAATAGGCATGATACTGATACTGTTTCCTTATCAAAGTAAAAAATAAAAACATACATAAAAAAACCGACTTTTAAGACTTTCTCTTAAAAATCGGTTTTATTTCTATCTTTTTCCATTTTATTCTATTTGAAAGACGATTTTTTCATTGCTATTCTTGATCGCAACCGTCACCTAACATACACCCTGCCGCAGTGAATAGCGCCAGTTTATACACTTCTTCTTCATTACATCCACGAGATAAATCACATACAGGCTTGTTCAATCCTTGAAGAATCGGTCCTACTGCATCATATCCTCCAAATCGTTGAATCAATTTATATCCGATATTCCCTGCCTCCAAGCTTGGGAAAATAAATACATTTGCATTTCCTGCAATTGGAGAGTTCGGTGCTTTTCTTGCTGCAATCTCAGGAACAAAAGCAGCATCAAACTGAATTTCTCCGTCAATCAATAAATCAGGCATCTGTTGTCTTACTAATTCCGTTGCTTTCGCCACTTTTTCCGTTTCTTCCGAATGTGCAGAGCCTTTTGTTGAAAAGCTCAACATGGCAACTCTAGGTTCTAAGTCAATCGCTTTTGCTGTATTTATAGTAGTGATTGCAATTTCAGCTAAATCTTCTGCAGTCGGTGCAATATTGATTGCACAGTCCGCAACAACATAAATTTGATCTTCTTTGATTAAGATAAATACTCCTGATATTCTTGAATAACATGGTTTTACTTTTATAATTTGTAAAGCAGGGCGAACTGTATCTGCAGTTGTATGCACTGCTCCTGAAACCATTCCTGCTGCCTTCTCTGTATAAACAAGCATTGTTCCAAAGTAATTGACATCAGACAAAAGTTTTTCTCTTGCTTCTTCAGGTGTAATCTTTCCTTTTCTTCTCTCAACAAACTTCTCAACCAAAAAATCCAATTCCTCATAATGTTGAGGATCTATTAAAATCAAATCGCTAATATCTACTCCTCTTTCGGCCGCAAATGCCCTCACTTGATCTTCATTCCCCAAAAGAATCGGTTGCATAATTCCATCTTTCTTTAATCGGGATGTCGCTTTTAAGATACGGTCACTCATTCCTTCCGGAAATACAATTAACGGATTTTTTTCGGATACCAATTTTTTCATTGAATCAAATATGTTCATTTGTGTTCTCCTCTTTTCAACTCTTTCGTTACAGTAACTTAGATTGCTCTTTTTTACAACAGAAAAAGAGAGATTTCCTCCTCTTTTCCAAAATAGGTACTTCTGTATTCCGGTACTTCATTTTTTTGAACTCTCTAAAATTTTGGCGGAACAGTAGCAGTATGTCTTTTGTGCTCTGAATTTCGATGTAATCTTTCTATCACTTCTCTGTCTTTATCCGGAATTTCCTGTCCATCTAAGAAAGCATCAATACAACGATATGTTGTTCCCATCTCAATCTCATCTGTCTGTCCTTCCCACAAATCGGCAGACGGCGCTTTATCCAAGATGCTTTGCGGAACGCCCAAATACTCTGCCCACTCATATACTTCAGATTTTTTCAAATGTGCAATCGGTAGAACATCTACTCCACCATCTCCATATTTTGTAAAATATCCCGTATAAATTTCAGCAGCATTGTCGGTTCCAACAACCAAATATCCCAAATTGTTTGCAATAGTATACAGTCCTGTCATACGAAGTCTTGCACGAGTATTTGCATCTGCAATTCTTGCAAAATCTTCTCTCCATGTATCTTGCATCGTTTCTTTTACTGTACTGAGCATCAAACTGTGTGCCTGTGTCAAATCCAATGTTATATGTGTTAGGTTCGCTTTTTCTACAAGCTCTTTTGCATGTTCCATATCCTTTTGAGAACTTCTGATTGGCATAATCACCCCCAAGGAATTGTCCGGAAATGCCATTTTAATCAAAAATCCTACAACGGCAGAATCAATTCCACCTGAAATTCCCAGTATCAATCCCCTTGTATGAGACTTCTCCACTTGTTCACGCAACCATTCTACTGTTTTTTGAATTTTTTGTTCCAATATTTCGTTTTTCATTATAATCTCCTTTTTTACATACCCGTTTTATTTTAAATTATTGTGTTTTTGAACATTTTGTTGTTTTTTCACGACTCATAGTCTACAAGTTGCTCAATATACTCTCTTTGTCCCAATTGAATCTCGATTCTACCTTCACATAAATCAATAAAATATGCCGATAGAGATTCTATACTTTCTTCTTTCACATAAAGCTGTAATTCTACCATATCTGAAAACAAGGTATCTTTCAATAGAAATTCTCTCTTTTCCACCTCATTTTTGACTTTTCCATACAACGTATAATCCATTTTCAGACTCATTACCTGATGAACTTCTTTTGAAACAATTCCCGTCTGTTTTACTCCTTGAGCGACGGCTTGACTATAAGCACGTACCAAACCTCCTTTGCCCAGTTTGATTCCTCCAAAATATCTTGTTACAACAACACATACATTGTAAAGATTCAGTTGACGAAGAACACTTAGCATAGGTAAACCGGAAGTGCCGGAGGGTTCCCCGTCATCCGATGATTTTTCCACTAAAGGCTCTATCATCAAACGATATGCTGAAACATTATGGGTTGCATCATAGTATTTTTTTTTCATCTCATGAACAAAACTTTCTGCCTCTTCCACCGTTTCTACATATCTACAATGCGCAATAAATCGTGATTTTTCAATCACAATCTCATTTTCACCCGATTGTTGTATCGTACGATATGATTTCAACACAATTCCTCCATCACTCTTCTATTATGTTCTCTCGATACTTATGATAATCTGCTTCATCAACTGATAAAACTATCTTTGTACCCTGCTCCTCATACACTTCTTCTTCAATCCGATACTTCTTATGCAAATTATTCAACAAACTGCCATTCACATAAGGAATCAACATCGTTACCCTCTTGTTTTTACAAATGATGGACTGAATTTTTTCCAATAATTCCTGTTTATGATATCCTGTTTTTGCGGAAATGGAAATCTTATCACTCTCTTTGGAAATAACAAACTGTTCTTCCAACAAATCAACTTTATTAAATACTGTCACAATCGGAATGTCCTTTACACCAATCTCCTTTAGGACGTGTTGCGTTGTATTCATCTGCAAATCATATTTTTCATTGGAAACATCAACCACATGTAAAATCAAATCCGCATACTTGATTTCCTCCAAAGTGGAATGAAAAGCATTGACCAAATCATGTGGCAAATTGGACACAAATCCTACCGTATCCGTCAACAAATACTCCATTCCGTTCGGTAACTGTGATTTTCGAAGTGTTGTATCTAAAGTCGCAAACAGCATATTCTTTACAAAAACTTCTTTTTCTTCTGTATAGTCCTTGTGTTCTTTCAAAAGCTCATTGAATAAGGTGGATTTTCCGGCATTTGTATATCCTGCCAATGCTATAATCGGAAGTTCCGATTTCAATCTGCCCTTTCTTTGGACTTCACGATTGTGCTTTACCTCTTTCAACTCACGCTCAATTTCAAATATCTTTCTTTGAATTCTTCGCTTATCCGTCTCCAGTTTTTTCTCTCCGGGTCCTCTTGCACCGATTCCTGCACCCGTTCTGGAAAGGTTGGTACTGCTGTTAATCAGTCTTGGAAGCTTATACTTCAACTGCGCAAGCTCCACCTGTAACTTTCCTTCTCCCGTTCTTGCACGCTTTGCAAAAATATCCAAAATCAACATGGTACGGTCAATCACAGTCACTCCTATTCCCTCTTCCAAATTACGAAGT
>NZ_DBHIIC010000009.1:0-39707 GCF_057248345.1 Filifactor sp.
AAAAATATCAATCTTTGTTCAAAAATAGTTGATAAAAAAATTAAAGAAACACAAATGATATCCATAGGACTAACTATAACAAGGTACATCAGATAAAACGTATGTCAGCATATCGTTTGTTTTTGATATATAAATGAATAATCATATAGAATGATGTCAAATAATCGGTGTTTAGTCTTGAAGATATTCTATTAAGTGTTCTTCTGATTTTAAGTCGGAAAGAGAAATTAAATCTTGAATCATTGTATTTCTTAAAGTAAGAAACTCTTCTTCTTTACTATTTTCATAAGAATATTTCAATGCTTCCAGTATTACAAGAAGATCATGTTTTGAAATATTTTCAATTGATATCTTGTTAAATGCTTCCATTTGCTCACCCCGTTTGCCCATTTATTGTAAAGGATACTTTTTATTTTTTGAGTTTCGGTTTGTATATCGATACAACTTATTTTACTATATCTTTATTTTATATGCAAGTTTTGAAGATGTTAATTACAAAATAGATGGAACAATATTTGTTTTGAAACATGAAGTATATTGTCAATATTTATGATTTCGTTTCTTTTGAAGTAGTTTGAAGGAGAAATAACAGGTGAAGTAATAAGATTGTTTTTATCTGTCATTCCATCAATTGTATCGAACTTAAGAATTAAAAATTCATTTTTAACTGAAATATCAAACCCATCATAGAAGCTGATAAGAGGAATGGTATGTTCCATACTTTCTATTAGAAACATGATGTTGGCGTTTTTCTTTGAAAATGTGTAATTGGAAAGATAGATATTACATTTGAGTGCAGGGAAATAAAAGCCTATCGTTTTTTTCCAATGTTCAAAAGATGACTTTAGGTCCAGTAATGACAGTAACTCATTTCTATTGTGACATAAAATTGGATTATTTTCATTCCAGTCAAAGTCCATTGTCGTTTGATTTTTTGCAGTCCATTCTTTGACATCAATTTCTTCAAAACGATTAACTTTAAAATACTGTTCTATTGTATTTCTTTTATAGTCTGTTAGATTTAATATGTGTCGGAATGAAGAAATTAGAAGAGATAAATCGTGCGTCTTATCCTCGAACATTTTGTTTGGTATCAATAGTTTTTTCTGTTTATAGTTCAAAAATGGAAATTCAAAAGTATTGCCATGAAAAGTATAAATATTTTTTTTATTGGAAAGTTCAGTTGATATCGTTTCTATCAGCTCTTTTTCGTTGTTTTTCTCAATACAGTATTGTAAAAGTATCGTTTCATTTTGTTCTTTTTTTATGATACCACACACTAAAATGTTGTGACGATTTGGAAAGAGTCCGGTGGTTTCCATATCAAAACAAATGTCCTTATAAGAGAGTGAATCTGTATGAGGAAGAAACATTTTAAAAAATTTCATTTCAAATCAGTCCTTTTTATTTTGATAGATTAGTATTGTATTGGAAGTTTTTTTCAATAACATTGTATCATATTTTTGAAATAATACTATTATCAGTAAGTTCGATTGGTTTTATTGACATAAAAGGATTGAGTATTCTTGGTAAAGATATTAGAATAGAGGAAATCATGTTTTATAAGAAAGATATCACCTAATTAGAAATGAGGATGGTTATGATAGTTAGAGAATTGCTTTTTGAACTGAAGGAAACAGAGTACGCGGATTTTCAGAGTAGGTTGGTTCCGAGTATTTCAAGAGAACACTTCATTGGAGTAAGAATACCCAAAATTCGTTCTTTAGCAAAAAAGTATTTGAGAGAAACTGATGAATTAGATATGGATTTTTTAGAAGAGTTACCCCATTTATATTATGATGAGAATATTTTTCATAGCATAGTGTTATCAGAGTATCCTGAGTATAATAGTTGTATTGAACGTGTAAAAAAGTTTCTTCCATATATTGATAATTGGGCAGTTTGTGATTCTTTATCTCCAAAAACATTTGCTGAGCATAAAAGTGAGTGGAAGAAGGATTTACATGTTTGGTTAAATTCTGAAGATGTATATACTTGTAGATTTGGTGTGAGAATGCTGATGAATCATTATTTAGGTGAAGATTTTGATGTTTCTTATTTGGATGAGGTTGCTAAGATAAAATTAGAAGACTATTATGTAAAGATGGGTATCGCTTGGTTTTTATCTATGGCGTTGGTTAAACATTGGAATGTAACAAGTAGGTATCTACGAAAAAACACATTGAATAAGTGGACACATAACAAAACAATTCAAAAAGCTAGAGAAAGTTACCAACTGAGCAAGGAAAAAAAAGAATATTTATTGACCCTAAAACGTTAGAATATATTTTACGATTTGTTCTAGAGATAACTATCAACACAACAATATCAATAAAAAATAACTATCCTGTTCCGAAGTGATAGTTATTTTTAAGAAAGTTAGAAGATGAGATATCTATTTTCTGTGATGATATGTTTCATTTTTATATCATGCATGTCTTTTGGGATAGACGGATAGATTTGTTCTTCAAATGCAATTGCAATGACCTTTGTTTTTTCGGGTAATATTTTGAGAAAGCGATCATAATATCCTCCACCGTAACCCATTCGGTTACCAAAGATATCAAAAGCAACTCCTGGAACGATAACGAGATCAATATCAGTGGGAGAAGCGATGTTGTCTTCTTTTGGAATTGGAGAAAGTACTCCATAGAAATCCTTTTTTAAGTCTTTGCTAGGATTTTCAACTCTTCCACACAAAAGTATTTTTTCTTTAGGAAGAGTGATAGGAGCATATACTTTTTTGTTATCTTGCAATGCATGGGACAATAATTCAAAGGTATCCACTTCCGACTGAAAACTGAGATACATGAAAATAGTTTTACTCTGTTGATAGAGTTCAGAAGTGATGAGATGTTGGAATATTTGATGAGAAAAAGAAATTCTTTCTTCGGGTGAAAGAGAGTTTCTTTTTTTGATTGCAAATTGACGGAATTCTTTTTTTGTCATAACATAGTTCTCCTAATATTTGTAATAAATTCACTTAAATAATCTAAACTTATGGTATATAATATTATAGAATAGAGAGTATATTTTTTCAATGGTAGAACATGAAATGGTGTCTAAAGGAGCTTTCTATTAAAGTTTGAAACTTATTTTTCACAATATGACAAAAGAGAGGGTACAAAGTATGAAAATGACAAAGTTTAAGTTTATGTTATATACAATTGTAATTGTTTTAATGACTAATCTGATAACGGTTCGATATCAGTTATCGGAGTATACATCATCAAATCCGAATGGACAAGATATGTTGAATTTAATGGAGTTGAAAAATACTGTTGAGAACGAATTTTATACAGATGTAAATGAAGAAGATTTGATTGTCGGCATGAAGAAGGGATTGTTCCAAGGATTAAAAGATCCTTATTCTGAATTTTATACAAAGGAAGAAATGAATGAACTGAAAGAACAGACAACAGGAGAGTTGATAGGTATTGGTGTAATTGTTGGAATCAAAGATGATAATATTGTCGTAATTTCACCTATCAAGGATTCACCTGCGATGAGAGTTGGGCTAAAAGCAGGCGATATTATTTCTAAGGTAAACGGGAAGGAATATAAGGCCAATGAATTTTCTGAGGCTGTGAAAGAAATTAAAGTACCATTGTCAGAAAAGAAAACATCTATCTTAGGTAAAGTAGATTATGGTAAAGTAAAAATTGCAGTTCTTCGTGAAGGGAAAGAAAAAGAGTTTGAAATAGAAAGGGAAGAAATTTCCTTGCAAACAGTAGAGTATAAGCAACTTGAGAATAAAATAGGTTACATTGCTATCTCACAATTTGCTGATGGAACCGCTAAAGATTTTATTAAGGAATTAGAAACTTCAAAAACAAATCATGACCGTGGTTTAATTATTGACTTGAGAAATAATCCGGGAGGATTGTTGAACGAAGTGAAAGATGTAGCTGACAGCATTATGGGTGAGGCAACGATTGTTTATACACAAGATAGAAACGGCAAAAAGGAGTATATTAAATCTCAAGAAGGAGGAGAGTTAAATATTCCACTTGTTGTACTGATCAATGAAGGTTCAGCTTCTGCATCAGAAGTTTTGTCAGGTGCAGTAAGAGATAATGAAATAGGTACGTTAGTGGGCGAAAAAACTTTTGGAAAAGCTTTGGTGCAGACAGTAAAACAATTATCTGATGGTTCAGGATTTAAAATAACGATACAACAATACTTCACACCAAGAGGTGAAAATATAAATCACAAAGGGATTATGCCTGATGTTGAAGTAAAATTGGATGAGAATCAACTTTTGAAAAACAAAGTGGATACTCAATTAGAAAAAGCAATTGAAATTATGCGTGAAAAAATAGAGAAAGAATAAACATCAAAGAATTTGTTATTTGAGAAAGTGATTAAGAAAGATTTTGATTCACTTTCTCTTTTTTTATAAATATTTTATAAATTCAGACGGAAATAAATAATATCGTTTGAAAAATCAAGAGGTACGACTTTTATGGTATATTTTTCTTTTTTGATAATCTTTTCCCATTTTGAGAGGCAATGTGATATAATATTTATAGAATTTGCAATGGATGATCATAGGATGAGAAGAGAGAGGTTTTTTGTTTGAGAGAAAAGAAAATCAGCTTAAGATTAGAAAATATTTGTGATATGGTACCTGAAACTTGTAACAAACTTTTGGATGTTGGAACGGATCATGGATATGTACCTATTCATCTTGTGAAAAATAAAAAAGTTCTTTCTGCCATTGCAGCGGATATCAGTGGTCCGTCTTTACAAAAAGCAAAGGATGAAATAGAAAAGAATCATTTATCAGAGGTAATTTCTGTTAGAGAAGGGAACGGATTACAGGTAATTACAGATAAAGATGATGTAGATACAGTAGTTATTGCAGGAATGGGAGGTGTGCTAATTACTGATATTTTAGAAGCAGCAAGTCATCTTTCTCATAAAGAGGAGATGTTTTTTGTTTTACAGCCTGTTCAAGGAGTAGAGGAGTTAAGAAATTATTTAAGAGCGCATCAATATGAAATGAAACGGGAAAAATTTTTCAAATGGAGTGGAAAATTTTATCAGGTTTTTTTGTGTAGAATTTCTAATAATATACAACCGTTATCAGATGAATACTATTATGAATTTAGTGAAGAGTTGATTAAAAATCCTTGTATGGACTTGTTAGAATATGTAGAATTGCAAGAGGTTGTTTTGCATAGTATCAAAAGTTCTTTGTTACAACATCAAAATAAATTTGAATTAACGATAGCACAACAGAATAAATTAGAATATGTAAATGAAAAAATATTATTTTATGAAAGGGTGAAATTGAATGCTTCTGAAGGAATTAGTAAATAGTTTAGATGGTTTGACAGATAAAAACACACAATACTCTTGGGACAATTCCGGATTATTAGTAGGGGATTTAACTAAAGAGATACAGAAGGTGCTTGTGACATTGGAAATTACCCCTACTGTTCTACAAGAGGCAAAAGAAAAGGATATCGATTTGATTGTGAGTCATCACCCTATTATTTTTTCCGGAAAGAAAAAACTGGTAGTCGGAAGCGATACATTGGATCTTGTATTTGAATTGGTTAGATTAGGAATTGCTGCGTATGCAACACATACAAATTTTGATATGTTGCATAATGGATTGAATGATTATTTTTTAGATGTGTGGGGAATTCAGGACAGAGAAATTTTGTCTGATGGAGAAGGTAAACCTATTGGAAGGGTGTTTTCTTTAAATGTAGAAAATACAGTATTGGATATAGCAAAACAACTGAATGATATGTTTCAACTTCCTGAGATTAGAATTATTGGAGATAAATTAAAAAAGGTAAGAAGGGTAGGAGTAGTTACCGGAAGTGGAATTGATGTTTTGTTTGAGGTAGATCACACAGAAATAGATTTATTTATTACCGGAGATGTGAAGTATCATCAAGCCCATGATATTCTTCAAATAGGTAAGAATGTAATTGATGCAGGACACTTCGGAACAGAAAAAATTTTTCCTGACGCATTTCTTTCGTTGGTGAAAACTAATATTTCAAAAATTGAGTTTATCAAATCAGAAGTAGATGTAAACCCGTTTCAGTATTTAGAATAGAGGTAGGATATGAAAACTTTAATGAGAATTGACAAGGGATATACAATATTGCAAAGAGTCAAAGAACATTATGAAGAAGAAAAGATTGTTCCGGAGTTGGAAGAATTGAAGGAAAAAGTTCAAGATCTGGAAGAGTTTGAAAAGAGAATTCGATTAGAAATAGATTGTTTAAGAAATGAATTAAAAAGTCTAGAGGTGAGTTTGGTTGAAACAGACAGAGAGATTGTTGCTGTTGTAGAAAACATTTACCAATGCTCTGATTTTACTGATAAAAACAAATTATTGCTTCGTGAAGAAGAGTTGAAACAATCGAAGGTAAATATCAAAACAATGATGGTTGAGAAATTTACAATGATTGATATTAAGTTAGAAGAATTAAAAAATTTGAAAAATAGAAAACAGATTTTGATATTGGAAATGAGACCATATATTAAATTGATTGGTACAAAAGAACAAAAGATTATGGAAGATATCAAAAAGATAGAGAAAAAGATTCGTATTTTAAGAAAAGGAATCGATAATGACAAGTTGAAAGCTTATGACAAAAAAAGAGTATCTATGGGAAAGGTATTTCATCCTATTCTTGAGGGAAAATGTTCTTTCTGTGGAGAAATATTGTTTGTAAAGGATGCTGAAGATGGAATTTTGGAATGTCCGAACTGTTCAAGAATTTTGTTTTTAGAGGAAGACGAAGAATAGAATAATTGAGATGATAACAAATAGAACGAAGAAAATGGCGTTCTATTTGTAAAAATAGGAGAAATTTATTCATGGAGAAAATAATAATCTATACAGATGGAGGTTCAAGAGGAAATCCCGGTCCGTCTGCAATTGGTTATAAAATAATACAACCTTCTACATTAAAATATTTGTCTATCGGCAAGGAAATAGGTGAAACAACAAACAATGTTGCAGAGTACACAGCGTTATGTGAGTCATTGAATCTGTGTCTTTGTAATGATGTGAAGTCCGTAGAAGTCTATATGGATAGTGAATTGGTTGTAAAACAAATCATGGGCGAATATAGGGTGAAAAATAGTAATTTAAAACCTTTTTATGAGAAAGCCAAGACTTATATTTCTCAGTTGTCTGAGTTTTCCATTCACCATATTTCAAGAGATAAAAATAAAGAAGCAGACAGATTGGTAAATTTAGCATTAGATAGCAATACGCAAATCCAAGATGGAACACTGTTTAACATGAGTGTTTCAAAAAAAGAAGATGTTCAAGACATTACCAAGAGGGAAGGTTCTGTAACTCGAAGTCATCTGTTGCAAGATTTTTTGATGAAAGAATTGGAATTAAGAAATCTTTCAGTTTCTTCGAAAGGCGAGCAAGTTATGATTTGTGTATCTGTACAGGATTTTAGTGAGATATTAGAAAATAGAGTGTTTATAATAAATAAAGCAAAGGAGTTTGAGTATCATCAAGTCGTACTCAATTTAGAATCTTATGATGAATAATAGTGAAAAAATAAGTTGTATAGCGGTGTGTTTATTTGGAATGGAGTCGTCGGTTTCATACGAGTTGAAAATGATGGGAATTGAATTAGGTGAAGTAAGAGACGGTAGAGTAGGGTTTTATGCTGACGCATATCAGATAGCTAAAGCAAATATTTTTTTGAGAACAGCTGAACGTGTTTTGATTCATGTGGGAAGTTTCAAAGCACCAACGTTTGAGGAGTTGTATCAAGGAATTAGGAAATTACCGTTTGAAAAATATCTATCTGCAGATTGTCAATTTCCCATTGCTAAGGCAAAAAGTTTAAAGAGTAAGTTGTTTTCAATTCCGGATATTCAATCTGTGTCAAAAAAGGCTGTAGTCGACAGAATGAGACAGGCATATCCAAACATTAGAAAGTTTGAAGAAAAAGGAGAAGTGTATCCGATTCATATTCTACTGATGAAAGATATTGTTGAAGTGACAATTGACACTACGGGACCGGCATTGCATAAGAGAGGCTATCGTGAAAGATCCGGAACTGCTCCTCTTAGAGAGACGATTGCTGCTTGTATGGTTATGTTGACTCCTTGGAAAAAAGATAGGATTTTATTGGATCCGATGTGCGGTTCAGGGACTATTTTGATTGAAGCTGCTATGATTGGAGCGAATATTCAACCTGGTGTCAACCGTAATTTTATTGGAGAAAAATTTCACTTTTTACCTAAAGAAGATTGGATGAAAGCAAGACAGGATGCCATTGAAGGCGAGAATTTCGATGTAGAGATGGCTCTTTATGGAAGTGATATTGATAAGGAAGTAATAGAGTTGGCGAAAGAAAATGCCGCTTTAGCCGGAGTAGAAGAATATATTAGTTTTTCGGTACAGGAAATGTCCGAAGTAAGAAGAACGGAAGAATATGGTTTTCTAATTACCAATCCTCCTTATGGAGAGAGAATTGGTGAAAAAGAAAATTTGGAGAAGACCTATTCTGATTTGGGAAAGGTAATTTCAACATTAAAGAATTGGTCAGCGTTCCTTATTACAAACTATGAAAATACTGAGAATTGTATTGGGAAAAAAGCAGGCAAGAAAAGAAAACTTTATAATGGGATGCTAAAGACAGTATACTATCAATTTCCGGGACCTAAACCACCAAGAAAACAAAGTTAGACTCTGTGCAGCTTAGATAAAGAAGGGTGTAATATGATTAAAGAAGTGATTGTAGTAGAAGGGAAAGATGATATTACTGCAGTAAAGAGAGCTGTTTCAGCAGAAGTCATCGCGACAAATGGATATGGTTTTCCTCATTTTGTAAAAGAGAGAATAAGAAAAGCATCAGAAACAAAAGGGATAATCATCCTAACAGATCCGGATTATGCCGGAAAAAAGATAAGAAATGAAGTTGCATCGATTGCCAAAAATTGCAAACATGCTTTTATTACACAAGAAGAAGGAATGAAAGACGGAGATATCGGAGTGGAAAATGCTTCTCCTGATGCAATTAGAAAAGCATTAAATCATGCAAGATGTGAAATAGAACCGGAATCTTTCGAATTTACGATGAATGATTTGGTGCAAAATAATTTGATTATGGGTTCCGGAGCAAAAGAACGACGAATTGCTGTTGGAGAGGCATTGGGTATCGGTTATACGAACGCGAAACAATTTCTTTCCAGATTGAATCATTATGGAATTACCAGAAAAGAGTTTGAAGATGAAGTAGAAAAGGTGAATCAACATTTGAAATAGTGTTGATATAAGGAGAGTTATGGAACAAAATTTAGCAACATTTGTAACTTTAAAAGAAATTACAAAAAAATATGGATTTCAATTTACAAAATCTTTAGGACAGAACTTTTTAGTAGATACTAATATCTTACAAAAAATAGTTGATTCAGCGAATATCCAAGAAGAAGATATTGTGATAGAAGTTGGTACAGGAATCGGAACATTGACTAGAGAATTAGCAAAGAGAGCAAAAAAAGTATATGCAATCGAAATAGATAAAAAATTGATTCCTATAGTGAAAGAAACTACCTCGAATTATAACAACATTGATTTTGTAAATATGGATTTCTTAGAAGTTGATTTAGAGAATTTAATTCAAGAAAAAGATAGAAAAATCAAGGTTATTGCAAATATACCTTATTATATTACAACGCCTATTATTATGAAATGTTTGGAGACTTCACTCAATATTTCGACTATATTGCTAATGATTCAAAAAGAAGTGGCCGACAGGTTGTCTGCTGAGCCGTCCACTAAGTCTTATGGGAGTCTTTCTGTAGCAGTTCAGTACTACTCTGATGTAGAATTCGTTGGAAAGGTTTCAAAAAGTTGTTTCTATCCACAACCAAAAGTTGACTCAGGAATTGTTAAGTTAAACAAAAAAGACGAATACATCTTTGTGAAAGATAGGGAGTTGTTTTCTCAAGTTGTGAAAAGTGCATTTGCGAAGAGAAGGAAGACGATTTCTAATTCTATGATTGGATTCAGTGAACAATTTACAAAAGATAATGTAATGAAAGCTTTAGAAAAAAGTGGAACAGATGCAAAAAGAAGAGGAGAAACATTGACGGTTGAAGAATTTGCATACTTAAGCAACTGTATGTTTGAGGTGTTAAACTAAGAGTTGTGCTAGGAAGGGAATACACTTTGATTGGATTAGGTTGAGTAATGTGTAACCTAATCTTACTATAGTTCCAAAGAAGAAATTATACATTTTGTTGATTGATAGGAGGAATGAAAATGAAAATTTTGATAAAAAATGTATCCTGTTTAACAATGGAAGAACCTATTTCAATAAAAGAAAATACAATTGTTGGAATACAGGAAGATAGAATTATTTTTGTAGGAGATGTTCCTGATAATTTTTGTGCAGATGAAGTTTTAGATGGAAGAGATAAGTTGCTTATGCCGGGGTTGGTGAATGCTCATACTCATATTGCGATGTCTCTATTTAGAAATTATGCGGAAGATGTTGCGTTTTGGCCATGGTTAACAGAGAAAATACTTCCTTTAGAGGAGCACTTGATACCGGAACATGTTTATGCAGGTAGTTTGCTTTCTCAAGCGGAGATGATACGCTTTGGGATTACTTCTTTTGCAGATATGTATTTTTTTATGGACGAAACGGCAAAGGCAACAGAATTGAGCGGAATGAGGGGCTTGCTTGCAAGATCCGTAGTGAGCGGAGACAAGCAGGAAGAGAAATTAAGAGAGTCATTGGAATTTCATGACAATTGGAACGGAAGGGCAGATGGACGGATTATGGTTTGTTCAGCGCCACACGCCATATACAGTTGCAATGGTGAATATTTGCAACAAATTATTCGAGAATCTACGAAACGTGATATGAGAATTCATATTCATTTATCAGAATCGAAAAAAGAGGTAGAGGACTGTATCAACCAATATGGAGTCTCTCCGGTGGAATATTTGAAACAGTTGGGTATGTTTGATTTACCTACTATGATAGCACATGGAGTATATTTATCTGAACAAGATATGGACATATTGAAGGAATGTCATGTGAGTGTTGTCAATAATCCGACAAGTAATTTGAAATTAGGAAACGGTTTTGCTCCAATTCATGAATTGTTGACAAAGGGAGTAAATGTCGCTTTAGGAACAGATGGATCGGCAAGCAATAATAATTTGAATTTATTTGAAGAAATGCACTTAGCAGGCATTTTGAACAAAGGAGTTCATTTAGATTCTACCGTAGTTCCAAGTACTGATGTTGTAAAAATGGCTACAATTAACGGAGCAAGGGCAATGGGATTGGAAAAAGTCGGACAGATTACGCCGGGTTGGAAGGCGGATATGATATTGATTGATTTAAATCAACCGCACTTTTTTCCAAGATTCCAATTGATACCTTCTTTGATATACTCTGCACAAGCTTCTGATGTGCATACTGTAATTATAGATGGAAAGATTGTGATGAAAGATAGAGAAATTCTAACATTTGACTTAGAAAAAGCTTGCTTTGATTGTGAACACATGGCAAAAGATTTGGTAGACAGACAATAGAGAAATCATTTGGGGATATCATGAGAATAAGAACATGGACGGTAGGAGAATTAAATAGATATATTAATCAGCTTTTTAAAACGGATCCATTGGTTCAAAATCTTTATTTGGAAGGAGAAATTTCCAGTGTAAAGATACATGGAACAGGAAACATTTACTTTACAATTAAAGATGATATGGGCAAAGTAAATGCAATTATGTTTCGTTCAAATGTTACTGATGTTGAGTTGTTTCAAGAAGGAAATCAGATTGTTTGTCAGGCATCCGTTCATTTGTATGAAAAAGAAGGAAACTATAATCTGATTGTAAAGAATATCTCTTTAAAAGGAAAAGGTGTCTTATACCTTAAGTTTTTAGAATTAAAAGAAACATTAAAAAATGAGGGACTGTTCGATTCGAAGTACAAAAAAGAGTTACCTCGTTTTCCAAGAAGAGTCGGAGTGATTACTTCCGAGACTGGAGCAGTGATTCACGATATCATCAACGTGACTCGAAATAGATTCAAAAAAGCGGAAATTATTTTATTTCCTGCAAAAGTACAAGGAGATATGGCTTCTAAAGAGCTCATAGATGGAATTGATTACTTTAACCAAAATAATACTGTGGATGCAATTATTCTCGGACGTGGAGGTGGTGCTTATGAAGAGCTTGCACCGTTCAATGATGAGAAATTAGCAAGAAAAATTTTTGATTCTAAAATTCCCATTATCTCAGCTGTAGGACATGAGACAGATGTTACTATTTCCGATTTTGTTGCGGATAAAAGGGCATCTACACCTTCTATGGCAGCGGAAATTCTATTTCCTAACATTGGTACCATTTATGAAAATTTGGAGCAAAAACGTTCTGAACTGCAAAATAAGTACAGAACTCGGTTTCATGAATTAGATGTTTTGTTAAGAGAATACAAAGAACAGTTGATGAGATATACACCGGGTTGGAAATTACAGAGAGTACGTGCAAAAAACTATCAGTATTTTCAAGAGCTAAATTATATTTTCTCAGAAAAAATGATGAAAATGAATGCTGATTTGGAGAAGAGGAAAGAACAATTACTGGCTCTGAATCCATTAACTGTGTTGGAGAGAGGGTATGGTTTAGTTAAGTCAAATAATAAGATTATATCCTCTACGAAAGAAATTAACTCTCAAGATATAATAGAGATACAATTAAAAGATGGGACGATAGTTTCTGAAGTGAAAGAAGTTCACGTTCTACAAAAAACAGAAAACTTGAAGAAGAAATAAATTTCAGAGAAAAGGAATGTTTCATGATGAAAAAGTTGAAATATGAAGAGAAAGTAAATCGATTGGAGGAAGTAATCAAATCTTTACAAGAAGAAAGATTAGATTTACAAGAATCTGTTAGGTTATATGAAGAAGGTTTGCAGTTGTATCAAAGCTGTAAAGAAGAACTTGACGGAATGGAAATGAAATTAAAAATTATTTTGGATGGGAAAGAAGAGAATTTTTTAGAGGAATAATGTTAGAGGAATAACTAAGATGGAAAATAAATTTATATCAACCTACCAAGTGCAAAAAGATTATGTTGAAACAGGTTTGAAAGAGATGGCCAAAAAACTGTCATGCAAAGCTATTGCTGAATTAGGAATAGAGTCGATGAATTATAGTTTATTGGCTGGAGGAAAAAGAATTAGACCGATTTTGTGTCTACAATCTGCTAACTTATACAACATTTCTAATGAAGAAATTCTTCCTTATGCATTAGCATTGGAAATGATTCATACCTATTCGCTGATTCATGACGATTTGCCGGCTATGGATGATGATGATTTAAGACGTGGAAAACCTACGAATCATAAAGTATATGGTGAAGCAATCGCTATTTTAGCTGGTGACGGACTTTTAAATTTATCTTATGAAACAATGTTAAACGAATTGCTACGTGGATATTCAGATGGAAAATTAAAGGCACTTCAGTATATTGCAAAAGCTGCCGGCATTCATGGAATGGTTGCTGGTCAGGTTTTGGATTTGCAAATGGAAAACAAACGTTGTGACGCTCATTTGTTAAAAATAATTCACAGAAATAAGACGGGAGAACTGCTGAAAGCATCTATTTTAGCAGGAGTTTTGATAGGAAACGCTTCTGAAGAAGATTCTCGTCATTGGGAACAGTATGCTGATTATTTAGGTCTTGTTTTTCAAATTACAGATGATATTTTAGATGTTGTAGGTAATGTTGAACTGATGGGAAAAAACACTGGAATGGATAATCAAAAAAATACTTATCCACAATTATTCGGACTAGAGAAATCTGTTGAGTTGGCAAGATACAATGCAAACTTGGCTTTACATTGTTTGGAAAAAATTGAAAAAGATACTTATTTCTTTGAAGAATTAGTAAATCAATTGTTAGAGAGAGAGAGGTAAACGGTATGCATCATATTCACCGAGTGTTAGAAAATAAAGTGCTAGGAGTTGCAATATTATGTTGGTTTGTGGCACAGACACTTAAAGTGATTTTTACAATTATTATAGATAGAAAACTTGATTTTACGAGATTTGTCGGATCGGGCGGAATGCCAAGCTCTCACTCTTCTTTTGTGATTGGATTGGCAAATTCAATTGGATTAACAGAAGGATATGATTCTACACTATTTGCGCTTTCGCTTGTATTTGCTTTGGTAGTAATGTATGATGCAGCAGGGGTGAGACAATCTGTTGGACAACAAGCGATTATTTTAAACCAATTGTTTGATGAGTTTGATAAACAAAATAAAATTTGGAAAGATTATGACAAACTAAAAGAATTAGTGGGTCATACACCAATTGAAGTGTTTTTTGGTGCATTGTTGGGAATTGTTCTGTCTACTGTTTTGATATAATAGAGAAAGTAGTGTGGTGTGAAATTGAAACAACGATTAGATATTTTGTTAGTAGAAAAAAACTTTTTCACTTCAAGAGAACGTGCTAAAAGGAATATTATGGCAGGAAAAGTATTGGTTGATAATCGTGTCATAGATAAAGCAGGAATGATGGTTGATACAGATTCTGAAATTCGGGTAAAAGAAGATGTAATACCGTATGTTTCTCGTGGAGGACTGAAATTGGAAAAATCCATGAAATTATTTCCTATTACCTTACAAAACAAAGTATGTATGGATATCGGGGCTTCTACAGGAGGCTTTACTGATTGTATGCTTCAAAATGGTGCAACACAGGTATATTCAGTAGATGTAGGTTATGGACAGTTGGATTGGAAATTACGAAATGATGATAGAGTAGTTGTTTTGGAACGAACTAATATCAGAAAATTGACAGCAGAAAAACTTGAATCACAGATAGATTTTTTTAGTATCGATGTTTCTTTTATATCTTTAAGATTGGTATTTCCAACTCTGAAAACACTTTCAAAAGAATACTTTCAATGTGTAGCATTGATTAAACCACAGTTTGAAGTCGGAAAAGAGGAAGTTGGAAAAAATGGAGTAGTTCGAGATGCTTCTAAACATAAAAAGGCAATCGAAATGTGTGTTGGGTATGCAAAAGAAAATAATTTAAGAATACTAGGTTTGACATGGTCACCTATAAGAGGACCTAAGGGCAATATAGAATATTTGTTGTATTTAGATTCTTTGCAGAAGGATGATTGTACAATTGATATTGACGATGTAGTAGCACAATCTCATGAACTAGATAATGTAGAGGACATATTATGTTAAAAGAAATATACATTGAAAATTTTGCTTTAATATCACAATTGCATATTGATATCGATCGTGGATTTACAGTAATCACTGGAGAAACCGGAAGCGGTAAATCAATTATAATTGATGCGATTTCTTTGTGTTTAGGACGAAGAGGAAGTAAGGAATTTGTTCGTCATGGAGAAGAAAAAGCAATTATTGAACTGAGATTAGAAAACTTACCGAAAAAAATAGAGAAAGAACTGTCTGAAATTGGTATCGATATAGAAGGACAATTGATTGTAACTCGGGAACTTCAAAAAGATGGGAGTTCTGTTTCCAGATTAAATCGACGTATGATACCAGTTAGTGTATTGAAATCTGTTATGATGGATTTAATTACAATACATGGACAAAATGAATATGAATCAATTACTCAAACGGATAAGCAACTTCTGTTGTTAGATAATTTTGGAAAAAATCATATTCAAAAATGTAAACAGGAGTATCGGAATATATATACAAAATATATGGCTTTGTTACAACGTATTGATAAACTTTCTGACAATAGAGACAGTGGTCAGTTAACAAGAGAATTGGATTTACTTTATTATCAGCGAGATGAAATTCATGCTGCTATCATACAAGAGGGAGAATTGGAAAGCTTGGAGGAAGAAAAACGCAAGTTATCTCATTTTGAAAAAATTCAAGATTCTATCCATGAGGTGAATTCTTTGCTTTCAAAAAATGAACGAAATGTAATCAATCAGTTAAATCAATCTATCTCTATTTTATCTTCTATAGAGACCTATAGTACCTTTGCTTTGAAGTGTAGGGAGGTTTTGCAAGAGGCATACTATATGGTAGAAGATATATCAGGCGAATTGGCAAAACATTCGGTAGAAGACAGTTATGATGAAAAACAGTTGGATGATGTTATTTCCAGATTGGATTTGTTGACCAGGCTATATCGCAAATATGGTGGAGATTATCAAAAAACAAAGCACTATTACGAAGAAGTTTGTGACAGAATTTACCAAATCGAAAAAAGAGAAGTTTTGTTAAAGGATTGTTTTGTACAAAAAGAAAAATTAGAACATGAGTTATTACAATTTGCGAAAGTATTACAATCAGAGAGAAAAAAAGTTGCAAGTTCTTTGGAAAAGAGAATGATAAAAGAATTGAGTACACTTAACTTGAAAAATACGAAGTTTGAGATTCATTTTTTTGAAAAATCATTTACAGAAAATGGAATAGATGAAGTATCATTCTTCATTAGTTTCAATGTTGGAGAAGAACCAAAACCATTTCATAAAATTGCATCAGGTGGAGAAATCTCTCGTTTTATGTTGGCACTAAAAAATATTATTTCTACTACAGATGAGATAGATACGATGATATTTGATGAAATTGATACAGGTGTTAGTGGTGTTGCTGCGAATCAAATCGGAGAAAAATTACAAGAAATTGGCCAATGTAAACAGGTGCTTTGTATTACACACTTACCTCAAATTGCATCTTTTGGACAGCAACATTTGTTGGTTACTAAAGAAGAAAAGCATGGTAATGTAAATACACACATCTATCCATTAAAAAAAGAAGATAGAATCAGAGAAATAGCAAAAATGACAGTTGGAGAAAATATTACTCCTATTTCGCTAGAAAATGCCTCGGAATTATTTCATAAAAATCAAAAGGAGATGGAACGAGAATGAATAAAGAAAATACCATTGACAGCAAATCTATTTACAGTGGAAAAATTGTTCAACTAAAGGTGGATACTGTTGAAATTGTAGGAAAAGGATATGCTCAAAGAGAAATTATTTCTCATCGTGGTGGTGTTTGTTGTATTGCAGTAACAGAATCAAATAAAATTGTTTTGGTTCGTCAATTTAGAAAAGCTGTTGAGCAGGAACTATTGGAATTACCGGCAGGTACATTAGAAGTGGGAGAAACTCCCAAACAAGCAATTATTAGAGAGTTGAAAGAGGAAACAGGCTATCATTTTACAGAAGTTGAAACCATGGTGGAATTCTTTCCAAGTCCCGGATATACAAATGAGTTAGGACATTTATTTGTAGGTAAGGCAGTAAACAAAGGAGAAATGGAATTGGACGGAGACGAAGAAATTGAAGTTGAGGAATTCACATTAGATGAGTTGTTATATAAAATCAATCAAGGTGAAATAAAGGATGCAAAGACAATATTGGGTATTTGTATGTACCAGTTGTATTTAGATAAGAAGATAAGATAGTTATAAAGAAAGGATTATATATGATGTGTAAGCTTTTTAGGTGTTTGTTGATGACTTTATTATTATTTTGTTTCTTAACAGGATGCGTTTTCAAAGAAGATTTAGCTCCGGTAGACAGTACAGATTCCAATATACAACTTTTTGAGGTAGAAAGCGGTTCTAATGTGAAAATTGTATCAGAACAGTTAGAAACTCAAGGTTTAATTAGAAATAGAAAAGATTTTTTGAGATATGCTAAACAGAATAATTTGACCAATATTAAAGCCGGAAAATATAATTTGTCAAAAGCGATGTCATCTCAAGAAATAT
The DNA here is from genome assembly GCF_057248345.1 of Filifactor sp. Taxonomy (NCBI): domain Bacteria; kingdom Bacillati; phylum Bacillota; class Clostridia; order Peptostreptococcales; family Filifactoraceae; genus Filifactor; species Filifactor sp. The sequence goes on from NZ_DBHIIC010000009.1 coordinate 17,770, forward strand.
TGGATAATATGGTTAATGGAAAGGTATATCTTGGTGAAAAGATTATAGTTCCTGAAGGATTTGAAATCAATCAAATTGCAGAACGATTAGAAAAAAATGGAATTGTGGACAAAGATAAGTTTTTAGAATTAGCATCACAACCGGAGTTGTTTGAAGAAGATTATTCTTTCTTAAGGGGGATGAGCCAAAAAAATTTGGAAGGATACTTGTATCCAAACACGTATTTTTTTGAAAAAAACACCTCTGAAGAGAAGGTTATTGCTACAATGTTGGATGAATTTGATAAAGTCTACCAAACAGAATTTCAGCCTCTCTTAAAAGATTCAGAATTAACGATTCATGAAGCAGTCATTTTAGGTTCCATTATAGAAAAAGAAGCAATATTAGAAAAAGACAGACCTCTTGTTTCTTCAGTTTTTCATAATCGCTTGAAAAAAGGAATGAGATTACAATCAGATGCTACAGTACAGTATGTTTTACAGGCAAGAAAAGACAAAGTGTTGTATGGAGATTTGAAAGTCGAAAGCCCCTATAATACTTATCGTGTAAATGGATTGCCAATCGGAGCAATTTGTAATCCGGGACAAAGTTCTATCACTGCTGCTCTGCAGCCGGCCGATACAGACTACCTATTTTTTCTAACAAAAAACGATGGAAGTAATGAACAGGTATATACTGATGTTTATCAAGAACATCTAGAAAATAAAAAGAAATATTTAGATTAAACAATAACTCTTGATTACAATAAAAATGATATTTTATACAATGAATGTAAGATGAAGACATGAAAATGATAGTCCTGATTCATGAATTGTTACAGGAAGTCATTTTCATTTCATTTGTAAAAATTGAAAAATTATTTAATGTTTATCTGATATCTATGATTATGGAACTATATACAAAATGAGAATAGAGGATTTGTTGATATGGAAATAGTCGAAAATAAGGTAGAAAATTATATAAAAAAGAATATCCCTGTTAAAGATGCTTTTTTTTGTGAAATGGAAGAGTATGCAAAAGAATATTATGTACCGATTGTATCTCCGGACAGTCTTAGGCTACTGGAAACAATTTTGTTGCTCCATAAACCAAAAACTATTTTGGAAATAGGAACTGCAATTGGATACTCTGCACTGAATTTTTGCAGGATTCTAAATGGAGAATGTACTGTTACGACTTATGAAAGAAATCAAAAGAGATATGATACGGCAAAAAACTTTATTGCTAGAAGTCAGTATGCAAATAATATTAATGTTGTTTATACTGATGCAATAGAAGGTATGAATTTAGGGGATGCAATTTATGATATGGCTTTTATAGATGCAGGAAAATCGCAGTATCAATCTTTTTTTGATCAAATCTATCCTCATATCAAAAAAGGTGGGATATTAGTTTCTGATAATATTTTTTTTAGAGGGGAAATTTGTCAAGACAGTGAGTTGGATGTAACAAAAAGAAATCGCACGATTTATCGACGAATGAATCAATATTTATCTTTTTTGATGTCAGAGAACAAGAGATTTCACTCTTCCATGATTCCAATTGGGGATGGAATGGCGATAACAATCAAACTGGAGGATGAAATGATTTTCTCTTAATCTCAAAAATAGAAGTTGTTGTGATTAAAAAATTAAGGAAGGACAAAAAATGGAAAAAATTGAATTACTTTCTCCAGCCGGAGATTTAGAAAAATTAAAAATGGCAATTATATATGGTGCCGATGCAGTTTATATTGGAGGGACCAATTTTGGACTTCGTGTAGCATCTAAAAATTTTACGGATGAATCTATGCAGGAGGGTATTGAGTTTGCACACAGTCGTGGAAAAAAAGTATATGTGACTTGTAATATCATACCACATAATGAAGATTTAGTAGGATTGGAAGATTACTTGAAAAAGATTTACAAAATGGGTGTAGATGCAATTATTGTTTCTGATCCCGGGATCTTTATGATTGCAAGACAAACAGTTCCTGAGTTAGAGATTCATATCAGTACCCAAGCAAATAATACAAATTATCAAAGTGCGTTATTTTGGTACCAACAAGGAGCCAAAAGAGTTGTTACAGCACGAGAACTTTCCTTTGATGAAGTCAGAGAGATTAGAGATAGAATTCCGGAGGATATGGATATCGAATCTTTTGTTCATGGTGCAATGTGTATTTCTTATTCAGGTCGTTGCTTGATTAGTAACTATATGACAGGAAGAGATGCAAATCGTGGGGAATGTGCGCATCCATGTCGTTGGAATTATGTTTTGATGGAGCAAAATAGAGAGGGAGAATATTATCCTGTAGAAGAAGATGCTCACGGAACTTATTTTTTTAATTCGAAAGACTTATGTATGATTGAATTTATTCCGGAGATTGTAGAGTCCGGTATTACAAGTTTGAAAGTTGAAGGAAGAGTAAAAACTGCATACTATGTAGCAACAGTCACGAGAGCATATCGTATGGCGTTAGACGAATATCTGAAAGATCCTCAAAATTATAAATTTAGACCGGAGTGGTTAGAAGAGCTGAAAAAAGCAAGTTATCGTGATTTTACTACAGGTTTTTATGAAGATAAACCTACAGGAAAAGATCAAAACTATGGCACAAGCTCCTATATACGTAACTATGACTTTGTAGGGGTTGTGAAAGATTATGATGAAGAAAGGCATTTGATTCAAGTCGAGATTCGAAACAGACTTTTTAAAGGTGATGAAATTGAGATGATTGGACCAAATGTTGAGACAGAATACCTTACAGTCAATGCAATGTATGATGAGGAGATGCAGGAAGTTGAGGTTGCCCCACGACCTATGGAACTATTGTGGTTAGATTTAGGAACTACTGCAAAAGAGAACTACATTCTAAGAAAGAAAGCAGCAAATGCAATTTTGGAATAACTGATAGGAATAAAGCAAAAATGTCAAAATTTTCAATATAGAAAATCAATATTTTTTGAATAATGTTAGTATTTACATTGACATAAAAATTAATCACGATTAGAATATAACTGTATCTTGTAATATTTTAAGATATTCTTAAACGGAAATGAATAAAAAGTGAAAAAACGAGAAGAAAAGGAGGTGGACAACATCGAACCGATTACAATTATAGTAGGTGCTCTTTTTGGACTCGTTGGGTTGTTGATTGGATATATTATTCGAAAAAATATAGCAGAAGGTAAGCTAAAACAAGCAGAAACTGTTGCGGATCAAATTATATCAAAAGCAAATGAGCAAGCTGAGAGTATAAAGAGCGATGCGAAAAGAAAAATCAAAGATGCTGAAGCAATGAAAAAGGAGAAACTTCTGGAAGCAAAAGAAGAATCCCATAGAATCAAACAAGAAGCAGATCGAGAATATAAAGAACGTAGGATTGAGCTACAAAAGTTCGAAGATCGTGTGATTCAAAAAGAAGCTACTTTAGATAAAAAAATGAGTCAATTAGAAGCGAGAGAAACAAAGCTTTTTGATAAAGTGAAAGAAGTAGAGTCAAGGGAAGAAGAAGTGGAACAGATCAAGGTGGAACAACTTGCAAAATTAGAGAATATCTCTAATTTGACAGTAGAAGAAGCAAAGGAACAGATTATTTCTAATGTTGAAAAAGATGTTCGTAGAGAATTGTCTGTCATGATTAAGGACATGGAAGCTGAAGCAAAAGACCAAGCTGATAAAAAAGCAAGGGAAATTGTATCCTATGCAATTCAAAAATGTGCAGCAGACCATGTAGCAGAGACTACAGTTAGTGTGGTGAGCCTTCCGAATGATGAAATGAAGGGAAGAATTATCGGACGTGAAGGAAGAAATATCAGAACTTTGGAAAGCTTGACAGGAGTTGACTTTATTATTGATGATACTCCGGAAGCAGTTGTATTGTCTGCATTTGATCCAATTCGGAGAGAAGTTGCTCGTATTGCGTTGGAAAAATTAATTTCTGATGGTAGAATTCATCCGGCACGCATTGAAGAAATGGTGGAAAAAGCAAAAGAAGAGATTGAAGTAATCCTGAAGGAAGAAGGAGAAAAAGCTGTTTTTGAAACAGGAGTATATGGTCTTCATCCTGAATTAGTAAAATTATTAGGAAGGTTACATTTTAGAACAAGCTATGGACAAAATGTTCTAAAACATTCTATCGAAATTGCACATCTCACTTCTATCATGGCAACCGAACTTGGAGCAGATGCGAAGATTGCTAAAAGAGCAGGACTGTTGCATGATATCGGAAAAGCATTAGACCATGAAATAGAAGGAACTCATGTAGAGATTGGAATGGATTTATTGAAGAGATATAAAGAATCTGAAGAAGTAATTCATGCGATGTCTACACATCATGGAGATTATGAACCGAGAACTGTAGAAGCGGTGTTGGTAACAGCAGCAGATGCAATTTCTGCAGCAAGACCTGGAGCAAGAGGGGAAACATTAGAAGCCTATATTAAGCGATTGGAAAAATTGGAAGAAATTTCCAATAGTTTTGAAGGTGTAGATAAATCCTATGCAATCCAAGCGGGTAGAGAAGTTAGAATTTTGGTAAAACCGGATAAAATAGACGATGACTATTTACCACTATTAGCTCGAAATGTAAAAAAACAAATTGAAGAGCAGATGGAATATCCGGGACAAATTAAAGTCAGCATTATCCGTGAAACCAGAGCCGTTGATTATGCAAAATAAATGATAACATATTCATTTCTTATCAATAAAAAACCGAGGATTATTAAATCTTCGGTTTTTTATTGATAAATTTTATATAATACCATACGTAATTGATTAAAACCATATCGAACTAATGTAGATGATTTCTTTGTGATGAGTATAGTTTTAACAAAAAATTATTAAGTAAAAAATAGATTTGCTCAATTTATCTAAGATCCTTTATAAAGAAATAATTTTTTAGTAAAGAGCACACTTATCACGATTATAAATTCAAAACGGTCTTACAGTTGGGATATGACATCATTTAATATATCACCGATACTGTCCCTAAAGATGAGGTTTGCTATAGAGTCATAGGTAGTCTCATCACGATTAATAAGAACTAGTTTAGTATTTCTGTAATAACGGACAAGTGAAGCGGCAGGATATACAACTAAAGAGGTGCCTCCTACAATCATTATATCAGCTTGTTTGATATAGGAGATTGCTTTTTCAAAGATAGACATATTCAGAGATTCTTGATACAACGTAACATCAGGTTTAATGATATTTCCACACTCTTTACATAATGGGATGTCGGTAATAGGATAGATATCGTCTAAAGAGTAGTATTTTCCACATCCTGTGCAGTAATTATGTAGAACACTTCCATGTAATTCGAGAACATTTTGAGAACCTGCCATTTGATGAAGTCCATCAATGTTTTGTGTAATAACTGCCTTTAATTTTCCTAATGATTCCAGTTTCGCCAGTGCTTGATGAGCTTTGTTAGGTTTGGCATTCATGTAAATCATTTTTTCATTATAAAATTGATAGAATTCCTTGGTGTGTTTGAAGAAAAAGGGACTACTTAAAATTTCCTCTGCAGAAAAATTGCCAATATGCATATTATAAAGTCCCGTATTACTTCGAAAATCCGGTATATTACTTTCTGTTGAAACACCTGCTCCACCTAAAAAGACAATATTATTGGAGTTTTTTATCATGGAATAAAATTTTTCCGTTTCCGGATTCATCATAAATATCACTTCTTTCTTAAAAAATTAAGTTGTTTTATATTTATTATACAATATAACATACAGTATTTAAAATATTTCTATTTATGATGTTCAATTGTAACACTATAATTTTTTGTCTTTGTAAAAAAGATGATAATTTTCTTATGAGATTTAGAGTTTATGTGATACTATAGAGAGAGCAAAATTAAGTTATCAATAGAAAAATGTTATTAATACCATTTAACTTAGGAGGGAAACATGAAACATAGAACTATTTTGGCAGGAGTTTTTTTACTGGTAGGGATAATGCTTTCTTCTTGCAATCAAAATGCAACGGATTTGGATAGCAACATAATTTCTCCAGATAAAAGTGAAAGTACTGAAAATAAAGTAGATATTTCTCATGGGAAATTTAAAGGAACTTCTTTGGGGCCGGAATACTCTCTTCAACAATCAGATGGGAAATATGTTATTTTTTGGGTCGAAAACGTTGGAGATAATAAAGTAAATGTGTCAATTGATGAGTCTGATTTAGTGATTAAGCAGGGAGAAGAAGGAACATTGGTAAAAGAAGTTTCCAAGAAACAACAGGATTTCAAATTTAAGATTGGACCTACTGCTGATTATGGTGGTAAAATCAATGTTCAATATAAAATATGGCAAAGCAACACAAAATGAATGGAAAAAACATTCTGATAATAGACAGGGAACATATTTGCTGTAAAGTTGAATTCTATATGATGGAAAAAAGCACTTTGAAAAGAGTGCTTTTTGTGTGTAAAAACTTAATTTGTAATATTGAATATGAAATAAGGTCGAAGGATAAAAATATTTTATTAAAAAACATAATCATCTTAGAATTTAAATAATAAATATGCTTAAAATATTGATTTTTTTTATTTTTTTCGTTATAGTGAAATATATAAATATTAAGTTTAGTAATACAACTCATAGTTCGTATATATTCGTATTATACATATAGAAAATATATAATATATACGGAAAAGAAGAAAAGGAGAAGTAATGATGAAAATAGCAATTGTTATGGGATCGGTATCTGATTATGATAAGGTGAAGGATGCATGTGAATTTTTGAATACATTAGAAGTTCCTTTTGAAATTAGAGCGTTGTCTGCTCATAGAACATCAGCAGAATTGGATTCTTTTATCGAGAATAATGACGATGAGATTGATGTTTATATAGCGGCAGCAGGAAAAGCAGCACATTTACCGGGTGTTGTAGCAGCAAAAACTTATAAACCTGTTATCGGTATTCCTATTAAATCATCTGCTTTAGAAGGTATGGATGCACTTTTATCTATTGTTCAAATGCCGCCCGGAGTACCGGTTGCTACAGTTGCAATTAACGGTTCAAAAAATGCTGCTATTTTGGCATGTCAGATACTTTCGTTGAAATATGTAGAACTTGCAGAAAAGATGAAAAAATTTAAAAAGGATATGGAAACAGATACTTTGAGAAAAGAAAAAGAATTTTTGGATAGTATTCGTTAAGAGTCAAGTATATTCTTGATAAGTAAATCATGTTAAGTTCAAATTAAGGGGTGGTTGATTACATTGGCAGGAATTTTAGGGATAAAGAGCACACAAAATGTTAGCAGAAAATTGTTTTATGGTTTGAATTCTTTACAACATAGAGGACAAGAAGGTTGTGGAATTGCGGTCAATACAGGTGAAGATATTATAAGAGTAAGACATTCCGGTTTGGTAATAGACTCTATGAAAGAGGATGTTTTGGATTCAACAACAGGAAATATCGGTATTGGAAATGTAAGATATGCAATGGCATCTACTTCTGTTAATGCAACAGGAGAACCTTTCTTTGGTTTTACAAAAGGAGAGAAATTATCCATTGTCAATGATGGTTCGTTAATCAATCATCAATTGTTAAGGACTCGTCTTGAAGAAGAAGGAATGATGTTTCAAACTAATTCGGATACTGAGGTAATTTTATATCTTATTGCACGGTATTATGATGGAGATATTATTAAAGCCGTAAAGAAGGCAGCAAGTTATTTGGAAGGTGCCTATTCCTTTATTTTAATGTATCAAGAGAAGTTAATTGCAGTGAGAGATCCAAACGGATTTAGGCCTTTGGTTATGGGACATAAGAATGGAGAATATATTTTTGCTTCTGAAAATGCAGCGGGTGATATTCTTGGAATGACCTTTGATAGAGATGTAAAGCCGGGAGAAATTGTTGTGACCGGAGAAAATGGATTTGTTTCACATAGTTTGAAAGCAAAAGAAGAAAAGCATTCGTTCTGTATCTTTGAACATGTTTATTTGGCAAGAAATGATGCGAACTTAGAAGAAGTAAACGCATATTTGTTCAGATGGAGAACAGGAAAAATTTTATTTGAAGAATCTCCGGTGGATGTGGATTTGGTAGTTCCGGTTCCTGACTCAGGTTATCCGGCTGCAATTGGTTATTCACAAGCATCAGGTATTCCGCTAGGAGAAGGATTGGTAAAAAATAGATATATGGGTAGGACTTTCATCAAGCCGACACAAGAAGAAAGAGAAATTGCTGTTCGATTGAAATTAAATCCTCAATATCATGTTGTAAAAGGAAAGAAAATTGTTTTGGTAGATGACTCTATTGTAAGAGGAACGACTTCAAGAAACTTAATTCAAAATTTAAGAGATGCAGGAGCTACAGAAGTTCATGTGAGAATAACTTCTCCACCGGTTGAATATCCATGTTATTATGGAATTGATACACCATCCAGAAACAATCTGATAGCAGCACAACACTCTGTAGAAGAGATAAAAGAAATTATTGGAGCTGATTCTCTATCATTTATTTCTTTGGATGGATTATATCGAGCGAGTGATTTGGAAAATAGAGATATATTTTGCAATGCTTGTTTTACAGGTAATTATAACGTAGACCCTTGTTTATTGTAATACAGTAATTTGGAATATCTATAAGTATATTACATGGAATAATGACGAATATAGGAGGACTTGTATGAAAAAAATAACATATGCAGATTCGGGTGTAGATATTACCGAAGGAAATAGAGCCGTTGAATTGATGAAAGCGAAAGTGAAAGAAACTTATACCAGTGGTGTTGTAGGAGATATCGGATTGTTTGCCGGAGGATTTTCATTAGGAGATATCTCAGGTATGGAAGAACCAGTCTTATTGGCTTCTACTGATGGTGTCGGAACAAAAATTATGGTAGCACAACAGATGGATGTTCACGATACTGTTGGAATTGACTTAGTTGCAATGTGTGTAAATGACTTGATATGTCAAGGTGCAAAACCTTTATTTTTCTTGGATTATGTTGCAACTGGGAATGTTCAGGCAGAAAAAATTGCAACGATTGTAGGAGGAATTGCCGATGGATGTAAAGAGTCTCTATGTGCATTGATTGGCGGTGAAACTGCAGAAATGCCTGGATTGTATTCAAAAGATGAATATGATTTAGCAGGTTTTTCAGTTGGAATTGTAGATAAGAAAAAGATGATAGATGGTAGTACCATTCAAGAGGGTGATGTTGTAATAGGACTATCTTCTACCGGTTTACACTCTAACGGATACTCCCTTGCAAGAAAGTTATTTTTAGAAACTCTAAACTTAAAATTAGACGATGTATATGAAGGAATGTCAGAGCCAATTGGAAAAGCACTATTACGGCCAACTAGATTATATGTAAAAACAATATTGGATTTAATTTCTAAGTTTAATATTAAAGGGATTTCAAATATTACAGGTGGAGGTTTGGTTGAAAATGTACCTCGTATTTTGCCAAAAGATGTAGATGTTGTGATCGATACGGAAAGTTGGGAATATCCTGAGATATTTGAAGTGATTCGTCATTTGGATATGGTTGAAAAAAATGAAATGTATCGAAGTTTAAATATGGGAGTTGGTATGGTTCTAATCGTATCAAAGGAAGAATCATCTCAAATAATAGACTGGATTCATAACAATACACAAGATTGTGCTTATGAGATTGGAAGTGTTGTGAAAGGAGAACAAAAATGTCATCTTCAGTTCGGAGAATAGCAGTTTTTGTATCCGGAGGAGGTACAAATCTTCAAAGTTTGTTGGATGCAGAGAAAGATAAGTACTTTCAATCAAAGATTTGTTTGGTGATTTCTAATAGAGAAGATGCTTATGCATTAGAGCGAGCAAAAAATTATAATGTACCTGCTTTTGTTTTGAAAACAGAACATGAGATTTTGGATAAACTATCTGAGTATGATATCGATACCATTGTATTGGCAGGTTATTTAAAAATACTGGGGACAACTTTATTAAAAGAATATCAAGATAGGATTATTAATATTCATCCTTCTCTTTTACCAAAGTATGGTGGGAAAGGGATGTATGGTTTAAATGTGCATAAAGCAGTGTTTGAACATAAGGACAAAAAGAGTGGTGCTACTGTACATTTTGTAAATGAAACTGTAGATGGTGGAAAAATTTTGATACAAGAATCTATATCAATTGAAGGAGCAACATCTCCTGAAGAAATACAAAAAATTGTTTTAGATGTAGAACATAGGATACTAAAAGAAGCAATTTTGAAATTGGAGGAAGAGAATCTTGAATAGAGCATTATTGAGTGTTACAGATAAGACGGGAATTGCAGTATTTGCAAAGCAATTAGAGGATTTGGGATATGATATTATTTCTACCGGAGGGACTTTAAAAACAATATGTGAATACGGTGTAAATGCAAAGTCAATTGAAGAAGTGACCGAATTCCCGGAGATGTTGGATGGTCGTGTAAAAACGTTGCATCCGATGATTCATGGAGGCTTGTTGTATCGTAGGGATTTACCTGAGCATGTCAAAACAGTAGAAGAATATGGAATCCATCCTATTGATATTGTAGTAGTAAATTTATATGCTTTTGAAGATTCTTTGAAGCAAAAGAAGCCTCATACTGAAATGATTGAAAATATCGATATCGGTGGACCTTCGATGGTAAGGTCAGCAGCAAAAAATTACAAAGATGTGTTAATTGTAACAGATCCAAGTGATTATGATAGAGTTATAGAATTACTGAAAAATGGATTGGTAGATATGAAGTTCAGAGAAGAAATGGCAATGAAGGCTTTTTCTTTAACAGCTTACTACGACTCCATGATTGCACGATATTTTGCATCTTATACCGGAAAACAATCTAACACATTGACAATAGGACTAAAAGAGGATAGTACTCTTCGTTATGGTGAAAATCCTCATCAAAAAGCGATGTTGTATTCTGATAATTTTGTAGACGGATTGTTGAGTGATTTTGAGCAATTACACGGAAAAGAGCTTTCGTTTAATAATCTGAATGATTTAAATATTGCAGTAGAATTGGCAAGTAGTTTTGTAAGAGATGGAGTTACCGCTACGGTAGCTTTGAAACATGCAACACCATGTGGAGTAGGTATGGGAGAATCTGTATACGATTCTTATCACAAAGCATATCAAGCCGATCCGCTATCTATCTTTGGTGGAATTGTAGCTTGTACCGGAACTGTTGATTTAGATACTGCAAAGTTGATGAATGAGATTTTTTTGGAAATAGTTTGTGCTCCTAATTTTACAGAAGAAGCTTTAGACGAATTAAAGAAGAAAAAAAATCTTAGAATATTAAAGATTGATTTTTCCAAGGAACCTCTTGATATGGATTTAAAGTATATTAACGGAAAAGTATTAGTACAAGATAGAGATTTTGTAGAAAAAGAAGGTTTTGACATTGTAACCGCAACCGAACCTACAATTCAAGAAAAACAAGATATGTTGTTTGGAATGAAAGTTTGTCAATATGTTAAATCAAATGCCGTTGTATTGGTAAAAAATGGAGTTACAATGGGAATTGGAGGAGGACAAACTTCCAGAATATGGGCATTGAACAGTATAAGAAGCAATCATCCAGATAGAGATTTTCAAGGTTGTGTTTTGGTATCAGACGCATTTTTTCCGTTTTCTGATTGCGTGGAATTGGCAAAAGAAATGGGAATTACAGCAATTATTCAACCTGGTGGCTCAATTCGTGATCAAGATAGTATTGATAAATGTAATGAATTTAATATGAGTATGGTTTTTACCGGAATTAGACATTTCAAACATTAAATTTTGGAAGAGTATCAATATATGATTTATATTTGATATAATAGAAATAGAAATAGAGATAGAATATTAATATCGGAAAAAAGTGTACAGAGTATGGAAAGGAAGATTGCTATGAATATTTTAATTGTGGGTAGCGGAGCAAGAGAACATGCAATTGGATATAAAATTCACATAGATAACCCTGATGATAAGTTATATTTTGCATCTGGAAATGCCGGATGTAGCATGATTGGAGAATGTGTTGATATTTTAGCAACAGATAAAGGAAAAATAATAGACTTTGCAAAAAACAATAAAATAGATTTCGTTGTAATAGGTCCGGAGGATCCTCTGTGCGAGGGATTAGCAGATGCTTTAGAATCAGAGCATATAGAAGTATTCGGAGTAAAGAAAGAGTCAGCTAGATTAGAAGAGAGTAAGGCTTATGCAAAAGAGTTTATGAATCAACACAACTTGCCTACAGCAAAGTATAAAGAGTGTTATACGAAAGAAGAAGCTGTGGCTTATGCCAGAGAATTAAGAGCTTGTAATCCTTCAAAAACTGTTGTTTTGAAAGCAGATGGATTATGTCAAGGTAAAGGAGTTGTGATTGCTGAAAATGATATAATGATAGAATCCTATTGTTCTGATATCTTTGACAAAAAAATATTTGGAGAAACATCTCTAGTTGTTGAAGAATACTTAGACGGATTTGAAATTTCTCAATTGTGTTTTGTAGACAACCATACGATAGTTGCAATGCCAACTGTGAAAGATCATAAAAAGATTTATGAAGGAGAAAAGGGAGATAATACCGGTGGAATGGGGACATATAGTCCTAATCTACAAGGGGATGCCTATTATTCGGAGATAGAAGAAAGAATTATGAAACCTTTTATGGAAGGTTTGAAAAAAGAAAATTTAGATTTCAGAGGAGTTATTTTCTTTGGACTTATTGTAACAACGGATGGTGTGAAAGTATTGGAGTTTAATACGCGATTTGGGGATCCTGAGACACAATCTATTATGTTAAGATTAGATACTAATTTGATGGATATCTTTGTTGCTGTTAGCGAAAATAAATTGAACGAAGTAAAGCCTGTTTTTAATGATAAAAAAGTTATTACAACGGTTATGGCATCCAACGGATATCCTAAAAAATATGAAAAGGGTGCTGTAATTGAAGGCTTAGACAAAGTAGATGAAGATGTTACAGTATTTCATGCAGGAACATCCTGTAAAGATGGTAAAATTGTGACAAACGGTGGTCGTGTACTTAGTATCTCCACTGCACAAGACGATTTTGAAACAGCTTATGATAAAGTGTATGATACGATTTCGAAGATAACTTTTGACGGTGCAATTTATAGAAAGGATATTTCACCATTGGTAAAAAGAGTATATGTTGCTAAAAAAGATAACTATGATATAGAAAGCGAACCTTTAAAAAAAGAGTTGGAAGAAAGTTTGAAGATAACGATTCCTCGCTTGAAAATATATCAACGATACGATATTCAGAATTTAACAGATGAAGAAATAAGAAGAATTTCCAAAACAATTTTGAGTGAGAGTCCGGTAGATGATATTTACTTATTTGAAGATGCATTACAATTAGAAAAAAAATTAGGTCAAAGTATTGTTGTAAAATATCATAGAGGACAGTTTGATCAAAGAGAACAGGGTTTGATAGAAGCAGTCGCTGTTGCAATTGAAAAAGACGATTTATTGGCGAGAAGTGAGAAGGTATATTATTTTGAAGGAGATTTTTCAGAAACTGAATGGAAACAGATAGAATCTCTGTTGATTAACCCTGTTGATCAACAAAAAGGCAAGCTATTAGGAATTCCAACAACTTTGCAAGATAGATTTGAGACAGAGATTAACAATGAAATATATGAAGGATTTATTGATTATACAGAATCACAATTAAAAGAATTTTTTGATGAAAAATCTCTGGCAATGAGTTTTGAAGATTTGCTTTGTATCTATCATTATTTCAAAGAAGAAAAAAGGAATCCAACTCATACGGAATTGGATATGTTGGATACTTATTGGTCTGATCACTGTAGACATACTACGTTTCAGACAATTTTGGAGGATGTTCATTTTCCACAAGTAAAAAATAAGTTTGATGAATTAGTACAAGAGGCATACGAAGATTATTTAAATACCAGAACAGAATTAAATAGAACGAAACCGATTACGTTAATGGATTTAGCAACTATTGTAGCTAGATATATGAGAGCAAATGGGACATTAGAAGATTTGGAAGTGTCGGAAGAAATCAATGCTTGTTCTATCAAAGTGAAAGTACGAGTAGGGAACGAATTAGAAGATTATTTACTGATGTTTAAAAATGAAACACACAACCATCCAACTGAAATAGAACCTTTCGGGGGTGCAGCTACCTGTTTAGGGGGAGCAATTAGAGACCCACTCTCCGGACGAGCTTATGTATATCAAGCAATGAGAGTTACAGGTTCAGCTGATCCAAGAGAATCACTGGAAGAAACTTTACCTGGAAAGCTTCCTCAAAGAAAGATTACACAAGGAGCAGCAAAAGGGTATAGTTCTTATGGAAATCAAATTGGATTGACAACAGGATTAGTTGACGAAATCTATCACGAAGGATATAAAGCCAAGCGTATGGAAGTAGGTGCAGTGATTGCTGCAGCACCGGCTGAAAATGTGAAAAGAGAAGAGCCTGTGAAAGGCGATGTTATCCTGTTATTAGGAGGAAAGACAGGTAGAGATGGAGTTGGTGGTGCTACAGGTTCATCTAAAGTTCACACTGCTGATTCTATCACAACTTCCTCTGCAGAAGTACAAAAAGGAAATGCTCCTACAGAAAGAAAAATACAACGTCTCTTTAGAAATCCGGATGCAGCTAAAATGATTAAAAAATGTAATGATTTTGGTGCAGGAGGAGTTAGTGTTGCGATAGGAGAATTAGCAGATTCTTTAGAAATACATTTAGAGAATGTTCCGTTAAAGTATTTGGGATTAACACCGAGAGAAATTGCAATTTCGGAATCTCAAGAGCGTATGGCTGTAGTGTTGGATGGAAAAGACATGGATCGATTTATAAATCTTTGTTATCAAGAAAACTTAGAAGTAACAAAGGTTGCAGAAGTTACAGACACCGGTCGTCTCATTATGAAGTACAACGATATGGTAATTGTTGATTTATCAAGAGAGTTTTTAAATTCTGCCGGAGCATCAAGACATCAGTCTATCAAAGTAGAATCTGTACAAGAACAAGATTTCTTCAAACCGGAATTACCGGAAGGTTCGTTACAAGAACAACTGGAACACGCAATGTCAGATTTGAATCGTTGTAGCAAGAAAACATTAGTAGAAAGATTTGATTCTTCTATTGGCAAGAATACAGTTCTTTCTCCATTAGGAGGAGAGTTGCAAATTACTCCAAGTCAAGCTATGGTAGCCAAAATTCCTTCTTTGAAAGGAAATGTCAGCACAGTAAGTATCATGAGCTATGGATTTGATCCTTATCTAAGTGAAAAAAGCACTTTTTTAGGTGCTTACTATGCAGTAGTAGAAAGTTTGTGTAAGATTGCTGCAGTTGGTGCTAATGCACTTCTTTCAAGGTTATCTTTCCAAGAATATTTTGAAAAGTTGGGAGAAGAGGATACAAAATGGGCAAAACCTTTTATGGCTTTATTGGGAGCATATAAGATTACAAAAGAGTTGAATATTCCACCGATTGGAGGAAAAGATTCCATGTCGGGAACTTTTCATCATCTGAGTGTACCACCAACTTTAATTTCCTTTGCGGTGGCAACGGAAGATATTGAACAAATAATTTCGCCTGAATTAAAAGGAAATGCAAAATTAGGTCTGTTGGTTACTAATAGAACAGATGAAGGCGTATTAGATATTGAGTCTTTCAAAAGAAATTTAGAAACTTTGAGAAATGGAATAAAAGATAAGAATATTATCTCTTGTAATGCAATTACTCATAAAGGAAGCTTGCCACTACTATTAGAAATGGCAATGGGAAATAATATCGGAATTGATGTAAGTTATGATGAAGCACTTTTCTATGAAAAACTGTTCGGCTCATTTGTTATTGAGTACAAAGACGAAGTAGATGGAGTAGAGAATATAGGTATTTCTTCCATCATAAATTCAGATTGGATAGTAAATGGAACAAAACTAAAGAAAGAAAAAATATCTTTTGCATATAGAAACACTTTAGAAAAGGTATTTTCACCTGAAATTCCGACAGATGATTCTGTTAAGTTATCTGATGTTAAACCAACCAAAAAATCAGTTAGAAAATCTACAAAACCGGTAGATGTACCTAAAGTAATCATTCCTGTGTTCCCGGGTACGAACTGTGAGTATGATTCAGCAAATGCATTTGAACAAGTTGGAGCCAAGGCAGAAATCTTTATCTTGAATAATCTTTCCATCGAGGATATGAAAAAATCCATTGATGAGCTTGCAAGAAAAATTTCGGAATCTCAAATTCTCTTTATTCCGGGAGGATTCAGTTTGGGTGATGAGCCAGACGGTTCCGGTAAATTTATAGCAAGTGTAATTCGAAATCCAAAAATTGCTGATGCAATTAACTATCTTCTAGTGGAAAATGACGGTCTAATTCTTGGTATTTGTAATGGATTTCAAGCGTTGATAAAGACAGGATTATTACCTTACGGAAAAATTTGTGATGTAGAGGAAACAAGTCCTACCTTGACATACAACAATATTGGTAGACATATTGCAAGAATGGTGGATACAAAAGTAGTTTCCATGACATCTCCTTGGTTATCTCATGTAGATGAAAATCAAATATATCGTATTCCTATTTCTCACGGGGAAGGAAGATTTATTTGTACAGAAGAAATGCTAAGTTCACTAAAAGAAAACGGACAGATAGCATTTGCTTATTTAGATAATCCGAACGGTTCTGTAGCGAATATTGAAGGGATTACAAGTCCAGATGGAAAAATATTAGGTAAGATGGCTCACTCTGAACGCGTTGAGAACGATTTATATAAAAATATTCCTAATATGGAAAAACAACAATTATTTAGAAGTGGGGTAGAGTACTTCTTAAAATAGGAAAAATGTAAAATATCAACGGTAATTGTTATTCAGAATGAAATAAAAATGATATAGAAATACCGACTATTAGAATAGGAAGTGAAATTCTTATTTTAAGGTCGGTATTTTTATGACTGGAGAAAATGTGATGATTGCTTGTTTTAGATTCTAAATATAAAGAAAATCCCACGTCTATGATTTCACTCAACACTTGTCAAAGCATGAGAAATGTAGCTCATAAACGAGGGATGTTCTATAAATTTTATTTAAGATAGTACTTTATTTTCTTCCAGGATAAGCTTGAAGAGCTTTGTCCAAAACTGTCATAGCTTTTTGAAGTTCTTCTGTATTTAAAATATATGCGATACGAGCTTCATCTTCACCTATCCCAGGTGTAGAATAGAATCCTTCTAGAGGAGCCATCATTAAAGTTTCTCCGTTATAATCAAACTCTTCAAGACACCAAATAATGAATTTTTCTGCATTATCTACAGGGAATTTAACAGATACATAAAATGCACCTTTGGGTTCTTTACAAATTACCCCATCCATTTTTTGTAGAGCACCATAAACAATATCTCTTCTCTTAGTGTATTCTTCATTTACTTCTTTAAAATAGTCAGTAGGGGTTTTATATAATTCAATTGCACCTATTTGTTCTATTGTAGGTACGCATAATCTTCCTTGACATAATTTTAAAATTTCTTGGATAAGGTCCTTGTTTTTGGAGGCGATAGAACCGATTCTTGCTCCACAAGCACTATATCGTTTTGAAACACTGTCAATAATGATGACTCTGTCTTCTGCTTCTTTGAAGTTTCCAAGAGAAATATACTCTAATCCATCGTACACAAACTCGCGATAAACCTCATCAGCAAGAATAAATAAATTGTGTTCAATACAAATATCAACAAGCATTTTTAATTCTTCTTTTGTATAGATAACACCGGTAGGATTTCCGGGATTTGATAGAATAATAGCTTTTGTATTGGATTTGATTTTTTTGACTAAATCTTCTTTTTTTGGAAGATGAAAACCTTCTTCTGCTTTAGTAGTTATTCCATCTACGGTAACATTTACTGCTGATGCAAATCCGTTATAATTTGTATAGAACGGTTCAGGAACCAAAACTTCATCTTCTGCGTCACAAGTTGCTATAATAGAAAATAAAAGAGCTTCGCTACCACCGTTAGTAATCAATATTTCATCTTCTTGAAAATCCATATTGTATGTTTTGTAGTAGTTGCAAATTGCTTTGATTAACTCCGGATTTCCTTGAGAACCATCATATTCCAACACTTCTTTATTAAAGTTTCCCAATGCTTCAAAAAATGCAGGTGGAGTTTTGATATCAGGTTGACCTATATTCAACGGATATACTTTTTTTCCTGCTTTTCTTGCTTTTTCTGCATAAGGAGCAAGTCTTCTGATAGGAGATGCTTGCATAGAAGTAATACGATTTGAAAATTTCATAATTTATCCTCCAAATAGTAATTTTTACATAATAAAGTATGTAATTATATTTATATAGTATATATTATATACAAAAAAATGAAAGATTGCAATTGAATGTTATGTTTTAAAATTTATTCTTTCTATTTTACATTTGATGTGATTTAAGATATAATAAGTAGTATACAGGATAGATGAAAATCATGTGGTTCTTTTATACATTAACTGAGACTCGAGAGGTGTAACAAATGGAGAATATAATGGTTTGTGTGACAGGACAGATGCAGTGTAAGAGGTTATTGTCGTATGCACTTGATTTACAGAAAGATAAAGAACAGGAAGTTTATTTGGTGCATGTTTCAGTAACAGAGAATAAGAATTTTACTGATTCGATGGATGCATTAGAGTATTTGTATGATCAAGCGATAAAAAATGGTGCAAGTCTTAGCGTTTTAAAGCCGAAAACAACTATATTAGATACTCTTGTAGATTTTATCAAAAAGAATCATGTTGTTTATGTAGTTATGGGAGAAACAAGAGAAGCAATATCAGAAAATAGTATGATAGAGAAATTAAAAAAGAAAGCAAAAGAGAGTAATATTGATATAAAAATTCATATCGTACAAAAATAGAAGGATTATCATAAAAAGCAAATAATTTTATATGAAAAAACTAGGAAATTAGAGTATTCCTAGTTTTTTATTTTGTATTTTTGAAAAACAAGGGAAAATGATTGAAATTCTATCTAAAATAATATATTTAACGATAGATAGAATGATAGGTTATCTTGATTGGTTTTTAAAAATTATCATTGATTCGATTAAAAAAAGATTATTATAACTTAATTTCTAAAGTAGAGACTTATTCTTTTGCTCCTCAAAATTTTGTTGGCATTTGGGACAAATTCCGACAAATTCCAAATTATGACTGAGAATTGTATATCCTGTTTTTTTATGGATAGATTGCTCGATTTCAATCATAGGACAATGAGGTAATGTAACTACTGAATTACAAATTTTGCAAACCAAGTTATGAGAGTGCTGAATACAGTTTCTTTGGTAACAACTTTTTCCATCTATACCGGTATTTTTTAATAAAATACCATTGTCAGATAAAAAACCCAAAATTCGATAGACGGTAGACAAACTCATAGATGTCGATTGTTTGATTGAAAAAAATATTTCTTCTGCTGTCATTGGGCCATTATAACGATCAATCATTTCTAATATTATTTTTCTATTTTTTGTAAGTTTGATATTATTTTCATTGAACTGCTCAGTATAGTTATCCAATACAACAACCCTCCATTCATAAAATGATTCTTGATATAAATACATTAGTATCATATCTTATAAAAAAATTTTTCGCAATCATTTTATATCATCATATTTTTCTATAGGAGTTGTGAAAAATTCTATTGACATGTAATGTATAAAAGTATATAATTTATGCATAACATATGAACATATATTCATTTATGAATTTGTAAAAACATTTTATGATGAAAAATATGATTTAAGGAGGGAGGTAATATGGTTTCAGAAAAAATTGCCAATAACAAGAATTTTATTCATACACAGGATGATATGGTCAAAATGGTAGAAAATAATATTCCCCAGGAAGAAGTTCTTTATGATTTGGCTGAACTATTTAAGGTGTTTGGTGATTCTACAAGAATCAGAATTCTATATGTATTATTTGAAACTGAGATGTGTGTGTATGACTTGTCAAAATTATTGAACATGACGCAGTCGGCTATTTCTCACCAATTGAGAGTGTTAAAACAAAATAAATTGGTAAAGTTTCGTAGAGATGGAAAGAATATATTTTATTCTCTCGCTGATGAACATGTTCGTACGATCATCAATCAAGGGATGGAACATATTGAAGAATAGGAGAATATTATGAAAAAGAAATTGAAATTACAAAATTTAGGTTGTGTGAACTGTGCTATGAAAATGGAAACTGAGATTAAGAAATTAGACGGTGTTCAAGATGCATCAGTAAACTACATGTTTCAAAAATTGGTAATAGAATGTGATGAGGATATGTTTGATTCTATATTTGATTCTGCAAAAAAAATCTGTAGTAGTATTGAACCGGACTGTGTTCTTATCAAGTAGTTTATTTAAAGTTGGTGATGATGAATGAATCAAATTCAAAGGAAAGAAAGAAAAAAACTTATAATTGTATCAATTATTTTTGTTATTTTTCTATTTACGGACACTAATGAAATTATTGATTTTCTGAAATTTTTTCTTTTGTATCTATATATTGGATGGGATATATTAAAGAAATCTTTCAAAAACATTATGAATGGAAGTGTCTTTGATGAAAATTTTTTGATGAGTATTGCAACTATCGGGGCATTTTTGTTAGGTGAATATCATGAAGCAATTGAAGTTATGATTTTTTATAGAGTAGGAGAATTGTTTCAAGATTATGCGATGGACCAGTCTAGAGAATCTATTGTTGACTTAATGAATATTGCACCCGAATACGCAACTTTGAAGCAGGGGAATGCATTAGTTCAAGTCAATCCTGAAGATGTTTCTGTGGGAAGTATCATCATGGTAAAAGCAGGAGAAAAGATTCCTTTAGATGGAATTGTAGTTAGTGGGAAGTCTACCTTAAATACGGCTGCTTTAACAGGAGAGTCTAAATTGAAGATGGTTAGAGAAGGTAATGAAGTTGTCAGTGGATGCATCAACACAAACGATGTTCTGATGATACAAACCACAAAAAGTTATGAGGATTCGACTGTTTCTAAAATAATGGAATTAGTAGAATCTTCTTATGAAAAAAAAGCAAAAATGGAAAAATATATTACTAAGTTTGCAAGATACTATACACCATTTGTAGTGATGTTTGCAATGATACTGTGTTTCGTTCCTCCTATTTTATTTCAAGAATCATATCGCCCTTGGATGTATAGATCGTTTACATTTTTAGTTGTTTCTTGTCCTTGTGCACTGGTTGTTTCTATTCCATTAAGTTTTTTTAGTGCAATTGGTTCGGGAGCACATCATGGTGTGTTGATAAAAGGTGGAGAGTATATTGAAAGATTGGCAAATTTAGAGACAATTGTTTTTGATAAGACAGGAACTTTAACAGAAGGTAACTTTAAAGTGAGAGAATTATATTCCGATAGAATTCCACAAAATCAACTTTGGGATTATGTAGTTTTATCAGAAGTTTACTCCAATCATCCAATTTCGATTTCACTAAGAGAACAGTATGATGGAAAAATTGATTATCGAAGAATAAAGAATTATAAAGAGTTAGTTGGATGTGGAATTATCTCACAGATTGACGATAAAGAAATATGTATAGGTAACGAGAAATTGATGAGACAACATGGAATCATTATTGATGAGAGTTTACCATGTAACAGTAATGTTGTTTATATTGCAGTCAATCATGAGTATGTAGGGTATATTCTTCTTGAAGACAAGATAAAAGAAGATTCCCCTGAGGTAATCGATAGAATAAAGAGCATGGGTTTAAAAAATATTGTTATATTTACCGGAGATGAAGAAGAGATATCAAAGGGTGTAGCAAAATCTTTAGGAATAGAGAATGTATGTTATGAACTTTTACCTCAAGATAAAGTGTATCATATCGAAGAGTTATTGCTCAGTAAAAGTAAAAATAAGTTTGTAGGATTTGTGGGAGATGGTATCAATGAT
>NZ_DBHIIC010000010.1:0-39286 GCF_057248345.1 Filifactor sp.
CCGATCTCTGCACCTTTTTTGATTTTGACTTCCATTTGTTTTGCTAAAGGTTCAGACAGGTTTCATGAGTGGTTTAAATCGACCTCGATGTACCAAAATCATCTTGCTGACTTTGAAGAAAGTCGCTCCATGACTTTACAGACCAAAATTAAGGTGTTGGCTTTAGCAACTGTGATGTTATTGATTGCTTTTTGGAGAGTCGATGTTATCTATGCTAGAATTACCATTGCTTTGGTACTAATGTTCAAATACTATTACTTTATCTTTAAGATAAAGACAATCGAGCCAAAGCAATAATAATGTATCTGAATTTGTTTTTATTTTGTATAGAGAAAAGATTTGAATGTAAAGAGAAATTCGGTTGAACCGATTGTTAAGTAACGATAGAAAGAAGAGGAGGTATCCTTATAGGATATCCTTTTTTTGAACAACAAGCGAGAAAGCATATCAATATCAAATATATATTTTATCAATATATATTATATTTCATAGATTGAAAATAAAATGAAACTGTTATTTGAAATCATAATACAAGCATCAAAAAGAGCGACAATCTATGAAAAAATATTATTTGAATATAGTTACAACCTAGTTTGTGTGATGAGAGGAATAAAAAATTGATTTATCTAACTTTGAAATTTTGAAAATTACAGTTCTGTGAGATTTCAAGCATAATAAAAACTCTTTTGATTGGCAGTATTTGAAGGACTAAATATTTGCAAGGTTGTAATTAGAAGTCAGGTTTAAAATCGATAGGAAGATAAAGAAACTTCTATGAAAGAGAGTAGACTTGGCAAATTTTTAATAAGGGTACAAATAGTTCATCTATTTTACTAATATATTTTCTACTTGAAGGGACCGAATACTTAAGTTGCTTAAGTTTTGTGATACCAAACAAAGTAGAAAAACTCATATAAGGTTTATCATTTTTTAAATTATTGATTTTTAAAGGAGGAATTTATGAAGGACAAAAAGAAAAAAGGAATCTCCGGAATAGTATTATTGTCTATGCTATGCACAAATGTATTGCCTGCTTATGCACAAGAGACCGTACTTCCGGAAAACACGATTGCCTATACACAGACAAAGGAAACTAACAAACAAGAAAAGATTTTGGATGGTCTTCAGATTGTAAGCGTATTTAAGTCGAAGGCAGGACAGGATATTGTAAATCCGATTACAGGAGAAATCGTATCCGGAACTGCTAACTGTGTGATTATCGACTTGGATTATGAAGGAGAAAATGAAGAACTATATAGAATTTCCAAAAGAATTACAACGTTTAGTATTGATGGAAAGACTTATAAAGGACGAGATGAAGCGGGACGTCCGAATATTCTTTTGGTAGAAGGAAATTTTGCTATTTATGATAAGTATCCTGAAGGCATTAAAGTGTTGGATGACTTCAAAGAGAATAAACCTCATAAGGTAGTTGTAAGATTTGATAACAATGAAGAATTGGTTTATAAAGAAACCGGTTATGTGGATTCCGGTGAGGAAACTCCGGGAACACCACAACCACCACAACCTCAACAACCACCACAAAGTGAAGGTAGTAAGGAGATTCAAAAAACATATAGCATCAAAAATGCAGAGATAAAGTATGGAACTCTTAAAATGACCTTTAACAAAGGACTTCCTAGAGACTATGCTAATAAAGTGAAGAAAATTACTGTCAATGGAGAATCTTTTGACAACCCAGAGATGACAGTTACTTTTATGGGAGAAATGGAGCCGTTGGATGATAGTGTCAACAATGCAGCAAAGAAGAATACGGAGAATATCTCCATCACTCTTGAATTTAAAGATGGTTCCGTGCTGACTTATCAAAAGGGAGGAACACCTCAACCACAACCACAACCACAACCACAACCACAACCACAACCACAACCACCACAAAGTGAAGGTAGTAAGGAGATTCAAAAAACATATAGCATCAAAAATGCAGAGATAAAGTATGGAACTCTTAAAATGACCTTTAACAAAGGACTTCCTAGAGACTATGCTAATAAAGTGAAGAAAATTACTGTCAATGGAGAATCTTTTGACAACCCAGAGATGACAGTTACTTTTATGGGAGAAATGGAGCCGTTGGATGATAGTGTCAACGAAGCAGCAAAGAAGAATACGGAGAATATCTCCATCACTCTTGAATTTAAAGACGGTTCCGTTCTGACTTATCAAAAGGGAGGAACACCACAACCTCAACCACAACCTCAACCTCAACCTCAACCACAACCTCCGACTGAAGGACTTGCCGGTGAATATGCAATTCAATCAGTACAAATCTCAACGCAGGGGGAACAGAAGGCGCTTGAAGTATATCTTGATAAGGATTTTGTACCTTTCTACACTAGCAGAATCCAAAAGATTCAAGTAAATGGAAAAGATTTTAATGTGAATCCAAGTCAAGTAATTGCTTTTAACAAACTATTAAAATTTAATATTGAAGGTATTGCGGAAGAGGCGAAGAAGGAGAATCCAATCCGAGTGATGATTACTTTCTCCGACAACTCTCAGCTTAAGAAAAACATTCAAGACGCTCCTGTACAGCCAGGTTTAACTTTAGATTCCCATCTTGTAGACGGTGAATACACATTGACTTTTAAGACCTATGTTGCAGGTTCGAACCAAATGAAAGAATCAACACTTTCCAACTACTTTGATGAAAGAGCAAAATTAAGTGTTCAAGGAGGAAAGAAAACTGTTACTTTCATGAATCATAAATTTGCAGAGCTTATCATTGACTTGGCTATTGAAAAAAATAACAACTTTGTTTCTTTCAATCGTAATATTCTAGAGTCCACAGCGAAGAATGATCCTAAATATGTGGAATATTCTATTGAGCTCGATGATTTGAAAGGAATTAAAAATGTAGCAGTTCTTGGTAGTGGTCCAATGGGTGGAACCGAGTCAGATAAGGGGCATTTCAATAGTGGACCTTACAAGAAATCTGAACTTGTCTTTGAAAATGTCGTAACAAAGGGATGGAAAGATTATAAGACAATTGAAGATATTGCAACCAAGAAGAAAAAGAATGCGGAAATATTGACAAATGCTTTGATAGCAAACGGACTGGATACCGACAACAATGGTGAAATCAGTTTAGAAGAGCTTAGAAATGCACAAGGACAACCTAAGGTTGTTGCAGATTATCATTTGAGTCATGTGTTAGATTTGGAAGGGCTGAAACTTACAGATATCAGTATCCTAAAAGATTTGGGACCGAATATCACAGCAATCAACTTGGATGGAAACGATATTGAAGAACTTCCTGTATTTACTCATGCTACAGGTGTGACACATATGTTCTTAGGTGGAAATGAAATCAAAAATTTGAAACCTAATACATTTTCTGTTATGTCAAAATTAGAATATATTGACTTCGACGGAAGTTCTTTAGGTGATGTTCCTCAAGGTATTTTTTCTCACAATCCAAGACTGAAAGTACTTTCTCTTATGAATGCGAATGTTACTTCTGTTCCTGCAGATTTAATCAGAAATAATCCAAATTTAAGTGAATTGTATTTGTCTCAAAACCGTTTGACTGAATTGTCAGAAGACTTCTTTACATTGGCAAACTCAAGTTCTTCTAAATTGAAAAGAGTTGTTTTGACTTCTAATCAATTGAAGAAATTACCTTCCAGTTTGGCAGATTTAAGATTGTTGACAAGCTTGGAAGTAGATCACAACCGTATTGAAGAGATACCTGAATCATTTGTTAAGATGAAGACCTTACAGACAGTTGATTTTGAAGACAACAATTTGAGCAAAATTCCTGAAGGATTCCTTGTGAATCTTATCAAATACTCAAAGAGAGCTCCAGTTGGAGTGAGAGCAGACTTTACCTTAAATCGTTTAACAAGCCTTCCTTTGGACGCTATGACAGAAGCGCTTAAAGATGGAAAAAAATTGGCGAAGTTTGAAGTAAATAAAAACCAACTTCCTACTCAACTTTCTCAAGAAGAAAAAACGAAGTATGAAGCTTTAGGTATTAAGTTTAATGATTCTGAGGAAAGTTACTACCCACAAAACGGGAATGCAATGGCTACGGTAGCTGCGTCTAATGGAGAAATCAAATTGAACCGAGAATTTGATACTTTAGAATTGCTTTACTGGGATTTGGGAGATAGCACTTATTATGGTGGAGAAAATATATTTGGAACTTCTGAGGAGTTCAAACGTTATCTTTTGGGAAGAGGTAGAGCAATGTATGGTATAGACAACTCTGTTCCTCGTGATGAAGCGATCCAAAAGATATTAAGCAAAAAAGGGATATCTTGGAAGTTAGAAACAGTAGTGACAAAGAACAACAACCAAGAATTGTTACGAGATTTGAAGGAAGGAAGTCCAAAAGATATTCAAAATCAAATCTTTGTGGATTCTGCAATGAAAACAGGAGATCGTTATACTGTAACAAAAACCGTGTATAGGAAAGATGTATACGGATGGAATCGTGTATTTGAAATCACAACACAAGGAGTTGCGTCAACAGATGCTCAAATCAAAGAGGGAGATGCTTTGGAGCTATCTGTTAAGATTAACCAACGAGGAAAAGACACAGTTTCTGTTGCGAATTCAGCAATCAATCCGGTTGCAAAACTTGTAAAAGAAAACGGTAAATTTAAATATACCATTCAACTGAAACCTATGAGAATGGGTCCAATTGAAGGAAAAGTAACTGAGTTCAATGTATTCAAAGATGGAGTAAAGACAACGGTTCAACCGGTTGAAATCGGTGGACAGTATCCAAGAGCCTACACATTTGAATTGGATCAAAAAGCGGACAAGGTAGAAGTTTCTTTCAAAGTAGATGCAATGCAAGGACAAGAAGTAAAGGCGGATCTTGTATTCACTGACAAAGCTCCGGCACCTAAACCGGAAGGAGAAAGAACCGTTAAGGCGTACATTCTCTCTGCGGATAAGCAAAGAGCATCTATGGCGGATAAAGCTTTAGTAAGAGATATTAAACTAGTACCTACAAAAGACGGTTCAATGTACGATGTAGTAGTAGAGTTTAAGGAAATGACAATTCAAGGGATGACTGCCGGAGTGGAAAGCTTCTCAATCAAAGCAATGGGAAGAAAATTCCCTGCAACTAAGGTTGAAGGAAAGAAAGGTACATTCACCTTTAAATTACCGAAACATCTTGTTCCACAACCGAATGCGACAACTGATACAGAATTAAACCTTGAAATGACAACATATCCTAAGGTACAAGGACACGATAAACCTTATGATGTATGGATGGTACTTGACTGGAATGGAGATTTCAAATTCCCTGAGTCCAATGTAAAACCTCCAATCCCTTCACCGGGACCAGGAAATAACTCCGGTTCTCAAGAAGAATATCGTGTGAATGTTTGGATGAAGAGCACGGACGGAAAGGTTTCTGTAGGAAACAAAGCATTAAACTCCACTGCAACTGTAGTGAAAAAAGGAAATACCTATCGTTACACAATTTTGCTAAATCCGATTGAAATCGATATGCAAGGTAAAAAATTAAGTGGAACGATTACCTCTTTCAGTGTAAGAGGTCAAAAGATAGAACCTGATGGAAATGCGTATACTTTCGAATTAAATGAAAAGGCAGATGAAGTGAGGGTATCCTTTGTTGTTGATATAATGCAAGACTTGGGAGTAGGATCTAAAGATGCTTATATCGTCTTCAACTGGGACGGAAGCAATTCAAAACCAAGAGAAGATAACCCTGTACCTTCATTCGGCGGTGGTGGAGGTGGAGCACCTCTTGTTCCGGGAGTTCCGGCAAATCCTGTTTTGACGCCAAATCAGTCTGTAGTAACAGTAGAGCAATCTATCAACAAAGCAGCTAAGATAATTGCACTTCCTGAAAAGGAAAAGAAATATTATTCTGCTGAAACATTGAAGAAGGTTGAGAAAGCTTTGGAAGCACAAAAGAAAGGTGAAGAAGGAGCTTTGAAAAAATTGGAAACTGTATTGGAAGAAGCTAGAATAGAAAAAATCACATCTATCCTTGAAGAGGGATATATGACAGGTTATCCGAACAAAGAGTTTAGACCTAACGGAGATATGACTAGAGCAGAAGCATCTATCATGTTTGCAAAATTGATTGATGATGAGGCTGTCAAGATGGAAAAAACTGATATCAAAGATGGTTTATGGTATAGTGATGCTGTGAACAAACTGGCATCTTTGGGATATTTGAAAGCCATCGAAGGTGGAAAATATAATCCGGAAGGAAAAATTACTAGAGCAGAGTATGCGTTCTTATTAGCAAAACTTAGAAATCTTCCGGCTGGAACGAAATCATTTAGTGACGTGTCTAAAGATCACTGGGCATACGATGCGATTTGTGCTTGTAAAGAGGCAGGAATCATCTCAGGATACGCGGATGGAACATTTAAGCCGGATAAAGAGATTACTCGTGCTGAAGCAGTTACGATGATTCAAGCAGCCTTCAAGGTAAAGGTGAAGAAAGGATTGAAAGAATCATTTAAAGATGTTCCGAAAAATCATTGGGCTTACAATGCAATTATGACTGCAAGTAAGAAATAAAATGCTTTAAAAACAAAAAATAAAACAAGAACAAAACCCTTAAAACACGTGCAGATAACAAAATTTTTCGTTTCTGCACGGTTTTGGGGGAAAGATAGGAACTTTTGTGTATAAGGATGTCTTGTACTTCTCTATAGGAAGAAAAAAAAGACCGTGAATGTGGATAAGGTACTGTTTTCAAGGTGTCGAGAGTTTCACAATATCTGTTTAGGCGGGAGTTTCTGTTTTGTATAGAAGTATAGAGATAAGCCACATCGAAAAATACCGAATTTCCTTATACAGTGCATGATGAAGTCGGTGTGGAAAAGAAAGAAGTTTAGGAGGAAGTATATGAAAGCAAGAGTGTCATCGATTCTATTATCGTTGAGTTTGCTGTGCTCCACCCTTGTTTCACAAGGTGTGGTATATGCAGACAATTCCGAGATTCAAAATAGGGGAACTCAAGTAGTTGATTCAGCTGAGGATACTACAACCCATGTGAAGAATCCGGTGTTGTCCGATTTGATACGTCAAGCGAAAAACGAGTATCGGGATGAGGATGAGATAAGTCTGATTGTAGAAGTAAACGATAAGGTAATGAAAGAAGTCTATTCCATAGATGTTCCGAATATCGCCTTGGTAAAAACTTCAGAAGGACTGGAAAATCAGATAAAATATGCGAGAGATTCTCAAGACAAATTGAGAGATGCAATGGATGGGAAGCAAATTTCCTATGTTATTACAGAGCGTTATGAAACAGTATTAAACGGTTTTTCTCTTAAGACTACGTTTGGAGAAGCGAAGGAGATTGCAATTCTCCCTGAAGTTGCTTCCGTTCAAATTAACCGTGTGATACCTGCTCCGTTGTTTAAAGGATTTCGTGTCTATCGTTCTAGAGATGCTTCCAGCAACGAGATGATTCATGCTCAAAGTGCATGGAATAACCAATATACCGGAAAAAAACAGTTGATAGCCGTAATTGATTCAGGAGGAGATCCGGATCATGAGATTTTTCAAACAGTAGATGAATCATCCCTTCGCATCAAAAGTATGGATGAGACACAGAAATTGATTTCCGAAAAGCAATTGAGTGCAGGAAAATACTTTAATGCAAAAATTCCATTCGGTTTCAACTATGCCGAGAGAAATACTCAAATTAAAGAAAGAACACAAAGTTCTCATGGAATGCACGTTGCAGGTATTATAGCTGCAAACGGAAGACATTTAAAAGGTGTTGCACCTGATGCACAACTTGCAATTATGCGTGTATTTGGTGGAGGTTTGTTTGGAGGAGGAACAACTCCTGAAATCTACAACAAGGCGATTGATGATGCCGTAAAAATGGGTGTAGACAGTATCAATATGAGTCTTGGTTCCACTTCAGCTACTGACAGTGCGATGGAAATAACTACAATCAAAGCTTTACAAGATGCTCAAAGAGCAGGTATTGTCGTAGCTATTGCAGCTGGAAATGATGGATTTATGGGATTTGGACCTTTGGACAAGGTGCCTGCTACACAACCGGATTATGGAACGATAAACTCTCCTTCTATAACAGATATTTCTCTTTCTGTTGCTTCCGTTGAAAATGCCAATATCAAACAAAAAGGAATGATTGTGCATACCAATCCTGTGAAAAGTATTCTATATTCTGCGACAGATAACAAGGCTTTCCCAACAGGTGAACTATATTTTGTGGAAGTGAGAAAAGGTTATGAAGAAGATTACACAGGAAAAGATGTAACAGGTAAAGTTGCATTGATTGAAAGAGGGGAAGATCCTAATAGAGGAGACTTCAACTTCTATGATAAGGTGAAAATTGCTCAAGATAAAGGAGCGATAGCAGCTATTGTTTACAATCATCTGGATGAAGAGCGCCTGACTAGAATGGCAGGACTTGATAAAGAGGAGATTACCATTCCATCTTGTTTTATCAGTAAGGAATCCGGAGAGTTTTTGAAAAATCATCTTCAAGATGAAATTGAATTTTCAAATGAAGAATCATTTATTGCGAATCCAAACGGATATAAGCTTTCTGCATTCTCGAGTTGGGGAATCACACAGGAAGGAAACTTGAAACCGGACATTTCAGCTCCGGGTGGAAACATCTATTCTTCCGTTAACAACGGCGCTTATGAAGTGATGAGCGGGACATCTATGGCTACTCCTCACGTGGCTGGTGGTATTGCTGTTGTAAAACAGTACGTGGAAGCTAGATTCCCTACTGTTATAGATGAAGAAAAGCATGCTTTGGTAAAGAATCTTCTTATGAGTACTGCTTCTCCGTATAAAGATGCAAACACCGAAGCTTACACTTCTCCACGAGGACAGGGAGCAGGTCTAATGAATCTGGAAAGAGCTTTGCGTTCAAGTGTCGTAGCAATTGGAACAAACGGTGTTTCCAGTATAAATTTGAAAAATATCGAAGGTAATACGGTAGAAGTGAAGGGTAAGCTAAAGAACTATGGATCAAGCAAGCGTGAGTTTAAATACTATGCTGTTTTAAATACAGATACCGTAGAGAATGGAAAGGCACTTTTAAAACCGCGTCAATTAGAAACAACAGCATCTGATAAGAAAATTATTGAAGTGGAACCAAATTCCGAAAAGGAATTTTCGGTTACTTTCACATTGTCAGACGACAGAATCGCTCAATTAAAAAATGATATGCGAAACGGTTTCTTCTTGGAAGGATATGTTTTCTTTGAAGCTACAGATGGTGGAGAAAGTGTGAATATTCCTTATGTAGGTTTCCGTGGAAATTGGGAGAGTCTTGATGTAATTGAAAACAGTATCTATGACTTGTTACAACAAAACAGTAAGCCGTACTATTATGAGTTAGCGGATAGAGTGGAATATCCTTTCACTTATCTTTCTTCCAAGGAAGGAAGCAAGGTAGTAGCACTTGGAGAGATGTCAAATAGCACCTTTGCAGAGCCGAAATATGAAAAAGATAAGATTGCGTTTTCTCCAAATGGAGATGGAAACGGAGATTATGCAGCTTTCTTTGGAACTTTCCTTAGAAACTATAAAGACTTTCAGTTGAATGTCTATGATGAAAGTGATACTCAGCACTTAACACCAATTTACTCCGTAGCTCAAAAAGAGGATGACGGAAAGAAAAACTACTATATTCCAGGTTTTGGAGGACCAAACCTAAATACAAACCAAAAACACTGGAAATGGGAAGGAAAGAATGCTTCTGATGAATTTGTTCAAGATGGGAAATATACAATCGTTGTAGAGGCAAAACCGGATGGGAAGTTTCATAACAAACAAACCATCGTTTTCCCGGTTACAGTCGATACAGTATTCCCACGAATTATAAAGAGCAGTTATGATAAAACAAATGGAATATACCATTTGGAAAGTGTGGAAGAAAACGGTTCCGGAATCAGAAAGCAAGTGATTAAAGCGAAGTATAACGGAGAAGACAAAGTTTATTTACCTGATGGTAACGGCAAATTTACCCTACCTACAGATTTGGACAGTTCCTCTGCTACTTTAGTAATATCCGACTATGCGTATAATACTGTAGAACTTCCTTTGGACAAATCAATTCGAAATGGAAATGAGAGAAGTATTATTGTAAATGCTAAAATCTCTTCCGGTTCCGTTCCAAAAGACAAGTATAAATGGGTTGTATTGGATAGTAATGGTGTGGAAGTTGATCCTTACAACCTTAGAGTTGGAAGTTATACTTTAGTGATTTCTAATGTACACGAGGCGTATGAACTTGTAGATTCTGACAGAATTCCTTTCGAGATTAGAGAAAATGATGTAAGCCATGTAAAAGTTATCAATGTGAATTTCGGTTATAAAGACAGATCGGAAGTTTTTGTTTCTGTTAGAAAACCGAGAGAAGCTTCCTTGAAACTCTTTATGGTTGACAAACAGAACGGTTCAGAGTATGAACTTACTCCAAAAGTAGGGCTTGGAATCTATACTGCACATGTACCTAACGGAGAATATAAATTAGTAGTAAGAGATTTGGATGATAATTATTATGCAATTATCCCAATTGAAACCGTTACAGTAGAAAAAGGTGGAACAGGTTCAGTTCTTCTTTCTGTTGAAGTAAATGATAAGAGGATGAAAGAAGTAACCGTTACCTTGAATCGTAACGGATATCAAGGCCCTGTAGACATGATATTCAGAGGAAAAGATCATCTTAAGTTAAGATATGAACTTCACTTTGGAGAAGGAGAAGTTGAAAAGAAAGTTATGTTACCAAACAAACTGGAATTCAACATCTATATGCCGAGCCTTCAAGGCACAGGATATGGATCTCCTATTTTGACTTACAAACCGGTGCTTAGAAACTATAACCTTGTTGTAGATTTGTTGAAAGATACAAACGTTGTTCCGGTCCCGGTAGATAAAGATGCTTTGATATTAAAGGTAAATCAAGCAAGAAAATTGAAGGAAGAAAAATTTGATTTGGACAAATGGGAAGTTTTTGAGGGTGTATTGGAAGAAGCAGAGAAGGTACTTGCACAATCAAATGCTACCCAAGAACAAATTGATGATGTCAGACAAAAACTCTCCGATGCGATGAATGAGTTGGTTAGCAGCTATGATGAAAGCGGTAAGGAAAAACTAAAAGAGAAAATCAAAGAAGCGGAAGATATTTATGCATCTCTTGATGAAAACTATACGGAAGACTCCAAAGACTTTTTGATTATTGCTATCGAAGGTGCCAAAATGACATTCAAATCTAAAGAACCTGAACAAAACACCCCTGAGCATATTGAAGCAACAATTGATATGCTTAATAGGGCAATCAAGAATTTGAAGCGTATAGATGGAAAAGTAGATAAGAGTGAATTGGGTGTTCTACTGAAAGAGGTGGAAGAACTTCTTGCAAACAGAGATTCCTTTACAGATGACAGTATTACGAATTTGGAGGAAGTTTACAATCTTGCAAAAGAGACATTTAAGGATGAAAATGCTTCAGATCAAGAGGTCAAAGATATTGTAGTGAATTTAAAAAGTTATTTGACCTTAGTCGAATCGAAAGCAAATAAAGAAGAATTACGTAATCTTGTAGAAGAAATTTCTCAGTTGGATCTTAAACAATATCAGATTGAAGGAAGAAGAGAACTTCGTAGAGCTTTGCGTGATGCAAAGAAAGTTCTAGACAACAAAAGAGCAACACAGGAAGAAGTGGATGCAGTTCTTCGAGCTCTGACAGAAAAGAAAAATGCTTTGGTAGAAAAAGACGGACAGGCAGATGAGAATGAAAGCTACGCAATTGTAATTCAATCAACCTTGGGAATTACAGTGAAGACTCTTCCTGAAAATAGAGCAAAACAAGGACAGGAAGTTCAAATTGTCCTATCGATTGGAGAACCTGACAAGTATGAATTGGACACATTGAAAGTTGTGGATCATGATGGTAATGAAGTTTTAGTTACAAATCTCAAATTTGTGATGCCTTCAGGCGATGTTAAGATTTTATCTACACTAAAACAGAAAGTTCAACCAACTCCTGCTCCCGGTGGAAATGCCGGTGGTGGTGGCGGAGGCGGAAGCTTCGGCGGAGGCGGTGGAGGTGGCGGTAGCGCCTTACCTATAACACCTCCGAAACCTGTGGCAAGTGTAGTCTCCAGAGTACCTGAAGAATTGAAAGTAAAGATTGAGAAGATACAAAAAAATGCAAACATCTATTCTTCACAAACGATGAAGTCATTGGAAGAAGCGATGGTATTGTTTGCGAAAGATGAAAAAGCAGGACAGATAGCCTTAGATAAGGTTTTAGAAGAAGCAAGGTTAGAAAAAATAACTTCTATCTTGGAACAAGGTTATATGCAAGGATATGCAGGTAATAAGTTCAAACCTGACAACCACATCACGCGTGCAGAGGCTTCCGTTCTGTTTGCAGGACTGATTGAAGAAGACGCAAGCAAAAAAATTGTTTTTCCTGATGTGAAGAAAGATGTTTGGTATACAGATTCAGTTGTAAAACTTGCTTCAAACGGATATCTTAGAGCCAGAGAAGATGGAAATATGCATCCGAACGAAGACATCACACGTGCAGAATATGCTTATATTTTGGCAAAATTAGGAAAATTACCGACATCAAATCAAGTTATAAGAGATGTACCGAAAGAACATTGGGCGGCACAGGCGATTGCTGCTTGTGTGGAAGCAGGAATTATCTCCGGATATGATGACGGAACGGTTCGTCCGGATCAATCAATTACACGTGCAGAAGCGGTATCTATGATTCAACGTACCTTTAATACAAAGAAGAACATCAAAAACAAAACACCTTACAGTGATGTGAAAGAAGGCCACTGGGCTTACGATGTTATTGTGTGTGCAAGAAAATAATATTCATAAAGGGAGCAAAGGCATACAGTTTTTACTGTATGTCTTTGTATGCCTTTTTTTGAAAATATGGTAGAATGTCACAAAAATATGTATCACTCTGTCATCTGTTTGAATATCGAAAGACTTTGAGAAGATTGGATGCGATTTTTGGAATGTATCTATATGAGTTTAAAGAAGATATAATTTTAGAATGAGGAAAGGAAAGATTATGAAAAAGACGGTAATTGGAATTTTGTGCGCAACAATGGTTGCTTTGACAGGAGTTACAGCGTTTGCAGAAACATCACACTTCAGTGTTCCTGTAAAATTGATGAATGCTTATCAAAAGGACAAGACATCTATGGCGAACAAGGCGCTGAAGAGTGAAGCGGATGTTTTGGTAGATGAAAATGGAACAACAATAAATATTTATTTGAAACCATTAGAGTTTGGAGGAATGAAAGAGAATATCAAAAAGATGTTCTTAGTAGAAAACGGAAAGAAGACAGAAGGAATAAAGAGTGAAACAGGAAATAATCCTTACAATGTCAAAGTGGAATTGAAGAGCTCTTCTCAAAAACCGAGTGAATTGGAAGCAGCGGTTTGGGTAGATGCAATGGATAAAATCAAAGGAGGAGGAGACGGCTCCGGAGAACAGAAAGTGTTCTTGGCGTTTGACTGGTCGAAAGCGACAGAATTGAAAGAAAGTCAAAAGAAAGAAGAGTTAGTACCGACACCTGTTATATCTGACAAAAATGAAACAGCAAAAGTAGAGGTTCCAACAAATGGAATTGGAGTTCTAATCAACGGTTCTCTTGTTAAGTTTGATACTCCACCTGTATCAAAGGGTGGAAGAACTTTAGTACCACTTCGTGCAATCTTTGAGGCTTTGAATGCAGAAGTGAAGTGGGATCCTTCAACGAAGAAGATTATCGCAGTGAAAGAAGGAAGAACAGTTGAATTAACTTTGAACAAAAAACAGGCTACTATCACTGAAAACGGGAAGACACAAATTGTTCAGTTGGATGTTCCGGCAGGACTTGAACAAGGTGGAAGAACTTATGTACCGGTTCGTTTCATAGGAGAGGCTTTTGGAAATAAAGTTTCTTTTGAGAAAAAAGGACAAGGAAGTTTGATTATAATCGAATAAAAATTGGAGGAAGGTTGTTTTCTGAAAAAAGGAGCAACCTTCTTTTTGTATTAACAAAACGTATCACGAAGTCATAGTTAAGAAAAGAAAAAATAAGATAAAACAAATTAAATTAAAGACTCCTGTTGGAATTGAATCTCTAAAAACAATCTCAAACTATATCAAAATAAACAATAGAAACATTTATATAACTTTTTGACCGCTTGACTTTTTAATAGGTGTTTAGTACAATATTCTATGGAGAAAATTGATTTTCTGAATCATTCATTATGTTTTTGATTTTGAAAGACGAGTATCATTCATCTCCGTATACTTATTTTATATGTGCAAAAGTTTATTTTTTGGAGGTGATATTGTGGACAGTTGCACTGATAAGTTGCATAAGGGCTTTTTTATTTTTAAACAAGATATTCAAAATCCTATTGTCTATAATAATACCTTGTTATATAAATACAAAAGTCGTTGTTTTCATTTATAAGGATTCCTTATAGATAAAGACAATGGTATTTTTATGCCCTTTTGCAACTTATTTTTACATTAAAAAATATTGCAAAGAAGGGAGAAGTGTAAATGAACGAAAAAAATAATACAGTTCAAGAAATTACAGAAACAAACCAACATCCAAGTCATCAAGAAGACATTATCAAATTAATTAAAGGACCTCTTACACCGAAAGTGAAGCAACAGAATTTATTGGGTTATCACGAAAAAGATATTTCCGATGCACTTTGTCTGTTGTCTTCGGATGATCGAAAACACTTATATACATTGTTGGATGCTGAGTGGATAGCAGAAATACTGGAATATTCAGATGACAGCGCTATCTATTTAAATGAAATTCCAATTCAGAAAAGAATGGCTGTCCTTTCGCATTTCGAACCTGTTGAAATGCTGGAGTATATTCGTGAAATGGATAAGGATAGTAGGGATATCATCCTTGATTTGTTGGATAGTGAGAAAAAAAGAGAGTTTTTATTGTTAAACTCTTTTAGTGAAGATGAAATTGGTAGCAATTTGACGAGCAACTATATCGCAATCGAATTTGGTCTCAGTATCAAAGAAGCGATGAGCTCTTTGATTGAACAGGCGAACGATAACGACAACATCTCTACTATATATGTTTTAGATAAGAACCAAGTTTTCTTAGGTGCAATCGATTTGAAGGATTTAATCATTGCAAGAGAAGGAAGTGATTTGGAAGAAATTATTACCACTTCATATCCGTACGTTTATGCGACAGAACAAATAGATGATTGCCTCAGTAGAATAAAAGACTATTCGGAAGATTCTATTCCTGTTTTGGATAATGAAAACAAGTTGATTGGAGTGCTTACATCACAAACGATAATGGAACTTGTAGATGATGAGATGAGCGAAGACTATGCAAAGTTTGCCGGTCTTTCTTCAGAAGAAGATTTAAATGAACCTTTACGAAAAAGTATCATGAAGAGATTGCCTTGGCTGGTAGTGCTTCTTGTACTTGGCATGTTTGTATCATCTATTGTTGGAGTATTTGAGAAAGTCGTAGCACAATTACCTCTTATTATAGCATTCCAATCATTGATTCTTGATATGGCGGGAAATGTCGGTACACAATCTCTTGCGGTTACCATCAGAGTTTTAGTGGATGAAAATATAGGAAAAAAACAAAAATTCTTCCTTGTTTGCAAAGAAACACGTATCGGTCTTGTCAATGGATTGATACTGGGGGTTCTTTCATTTGTGATGGTAGGTCTTTACTTGGTACTTCTAAAGAGTCAGACAATGAATATAGCCTTTTCAATATCAGCTTGTACCGGTATTGCACTGATTATATCAATGGTATTGTCCAGTATGTCAGGTACATTGATTCCACTTATGTTTATTAAATTAAAGATAGACCCTGCAGTAGCATCCGGTCCGTTGATTACTACGATAAACGACCTTGTTGCTGTGATAACATACTATTGTTTAGTTTGGATATTGATTATAGGTGTTATTTAGATATCGTAGAATATAGCAGTGTTGTTATTGTGAACAACGTATGCCATATCATAAGAAAATTAAAACAGATAAAAATAAAAACAAATAATAAAAAAAGAAAGCAATCAATTGTATTTAATGAATCGTATTCAGGCATGATACAATTGATTGCTTTCTTTTTTGTTTTTTCAATGGAAAAACATGTTATTTTGAGTATACGAAAAATAAAGGAAAATAATTATCAATCAAAAAGGAGTATCTTTTATTTATGC
Source organism: Filifactor sp. (assembly GCF_057248345.1). Taxonomy (NCBI): domain Bacteria; kingdom Bacillati; phylum Bacillota; class Clostridia; order Peptostreptococcales; family Filifactoraceae; genus Filifactor; species Filifactor sp. The sequence goes on from NZ_DBHIIC010000010.1 coordinate 16,216, forward strand.
GAAGATTTATTTTCTTTTAGTGTGAATCATCTTAGGTATCGGTTGATGACTTCACTTATCAATCATGTAGTGTAGAAAATATGAATTTAATATTTATTCAAAATAATTCTTGACGGAATGAATGTTGATAGAGTTACATGAGGTTTGAAAATTTCATAAAGTTTGGTGAAAACAGCAATTGAAAAGCAGTAGGAGTAATTGTTTTTCATTGTCAAAACATAGTAAAAATATATTTGAATAGATTGACTTACTTGCTAAGTGAGCATCTTTTTCCAATGTGAGAAATGTGATAAACTTATTGACAAATTTAATTCATTATAATAACATTGTATATAGTTATCAAATAGAAATGGTAGTTTTATGCAATTACTATTGATTCTAATTATAGAGAGGAGTAAAAATATGATGCCTTTGGTTTTGTCTGAGGTTGGAACCGAAAATATTATCAAGAAAATTGGTGGGACACCCGAAGTGAAGAAACATCTCGAAAACCTCGGCTTTGTGGTTGGAGCTACGGTGTCAATTGTTAATACTCTAAATGGGAGTGTCATTGTAAATATTAAAGGTTCCAGAGTCGCGTTGAGCGAAGGAATGGCAAGAAAAATAATGATTTAAGGGGGGTAAGAAGATGAACACTTTAAAAAGTACGAAAATCGGAGAAACGGTTACAGTGGTAAAGTTGCATGGAGAAGGTGCGGTAAAACGTAGAATTATGGATATGGGCTTAACTCGTGGTACAGAAGTTACAGTTCAAAAAGTTGCACCTTTGGGAGATCCGATTGAATTGACTGTGAGAGGATATCAGTTGTCTATTCGTAAAGCAGATGCGGAAATGGTGGAAGTAAAATAAGATGCATAGATTGGAAAACAATCTGTAACAAAACTTCCGTTATGAAATGAAGTTTTTGGTTTTTTAAAGGAGAATATTATTTTTATACCGGTTAGCTTAAGCTGACTGAGGAAAGTGGGGAATCAATCAATTATGAGTATTACTATTGCACTTGCAGGGAATCCGAACAGTGGGAAAACTACTCTGTTTAATGCTCTGACAGGATCAAATCAATTTGTAGGTAACTGGCCGGGAGTTACTGTAGAAAAAAAAGAAGGAAAGTTAAAAAAATATGATGACGTAAAGATTATGGACTTGCCCGGAATCTACTCTCTTTCTCCATATACACAGGAAGAAGTGGTAGCACGTAATTATTTAATCCAAGAGAGACCAAATGCAATCTTGAATATCATAGACGGAACAAACTTGGAAAGAAACTTGTACTTAACGACTCAGTTGGTAGAATTGGGTATTCCGGTAGTGGTAGCAATCAATATGATGGATATTGTGAATAAAAACGGTGATGTTATCAATACGGAAGAATTATCTCGTCAACTTGGATGCAAAGTAGTAGAAATTTCTGCTCTGAAAGGCACAGGAATCCAGGAGGCTGCTGAAGTTGTAATTTCTGCAGCAAAAACTGGTAAGACAGTACCAATGCATACTTTTACCGGTTGTGTAGAGCATGCACTTGCACATATTGAAGAAGCTGCTATCCACGATATTCCGGAAGAGCAACAAAGATGGTATGCCATCAAAATTTTTGAAAGAGACGAAAAAGTATTAGCGCAATTGAATTTGGACAGCACTGTGAAGGCTCATATTGAAACAGATATCGTAGCTGCCGAAAAAGAGTTGGATGATGATGCGGAATCTATTATTACAAGTGAACGATATCTTTATATTGCAACAATTATCAAAGCTTGCTACAAGAAAAAGAATGCAGAACGTGTCAGCACTTCTGACAAAATCGACCGTATTGTGACAAATCGTTGGTTAGGACTTCCTATTTTTGCCGCGGTTATGTTTATGGTGTACTATATTGCCATGGTTACTGTCGGTTTGTCTGCAACCGATTGGACAAACGATAAGTTGTTTGATGCGGGATTCCATTTGACGGGTGGAAGTGCGTATGAAGAAGCGATGGAAGAATATTCAACTGCACAATTGATTGTAGATGGATATGATGTGTATGTTGAAGAACATGGAACAGCTCCGGAAGGTAGCTTTGAGTATGAAGTAGAAGATGAAGAAACGTTAGAAGTGAGTAAGGAAACTGCTACTTTGGAAGACTATGCAAATGCAACTAAAGTATTGGAACAGTATGGAGGAGAAGGACCTGACCCTACAACGTACGGTATCTTTGTTCCAAGTATTCCTGATTTAGTAGAACGAATTTTAGATTCTATAAATTGTGCGGGATGGTTGAAGGGACTAATTCTTGACGGTATTATTGCAGGGGTTGGAGCTGTTCTTGGATTTGTACCTCAAATGATGGTATTGTTCTTCCTACTTGCCTTTTTAGAAGGTTGCGGATATATGGCACGTATTGCATTCGTATTGGATAGAATCTTCCGTAGATTCGGATTGTCCGGAAAATCATTTATTCCAATATTGGTTGGAGTAGGTTGTGGGGTTCCGGGAGTTATGGCGAGTCGTACGATTGAAAATGAAAGAGATCGCCGTATGACAATTATGACGACGACATTTATTCCTTGTAGTGCGAAAGTGCCATTTATTGCAATGATTGCAGGAGCAATCTTTGGCGGTAATGCGTGGGTTGCAACTTCTGCATACTTTATCGGAATGGCGTCAATTGTTATTTCCGGTATTATCTTGAAGAAAACAGCAATGTTTGCGGGAGATCCTGCACCATTTGTAATGGAAATGCCACCTTACCATATGCCGACTTTAGGAACGGTTCTTCGTTCCACATGGGAAAGAGGATGGTCATTTATCAAAAAAGCGGGAACAATTATCTTGCTTTCTACTATCTTTGTATGGTTTACAAGTTTCTTCGGATTTACACAAGATGGATTCCGTATGTTGAGTGAAGAAGAATTGAACTTATCCATCCTTGCAAAAATCGGAAACACAGTTGCTTGGATTTTTGCTCCTTTGGGATGGGGAAATTGGCAAGCTGCCGTAGCATCTATCACAGGTCTTGTAGCCAAAGAAAATATTGTAGGAACAATGGGTATTTTGTATGGAACCGGAGGAAATGTTTGGGATACACTTGGTAGTGTATTCAATAGTGTAAGCGGATATTCTTTCTTAGTGTTCAACTTATTGTGCGCACCTTGTTTTGCAGCAATCGGTGCAATCAAGCGTGAGATGAACAATACAAGATGGACATGGTTTGCGATTGGATATGAATGTGGATTTGCGTATGTAGTTGCTATGATGATTTATCAATTCGGTTCAGCATATATGGGTGAAACACATATTATCGGATTGATTGCATCTGTCATTTGTTTGGTTGCAATGATTTATATGTTGTTCAGACCTTATAAAGAATCAACTCATCATACTGAAAAATAAGATCGGATTATAGGAGGTAACGACAATGACATGGCTTGTTGAGAATAAAGGAAGTATATTAGTCGGTGCTGTTCTGTTGGTAGTTGTGATAAGCATCATCAGAAATATGTATCGAAAGAAAAAACAAGGAAAAAGTTGTACTTGCGGTAGTGGCTGTGGGGGCTGTGGAGGCTCTTGCCATTAAATAGAACAATGAAAGAGTCGTAAGAACTGTGTTCTTACGACTCTTTTTATATTGCTAGATGTATCACTTATTCAAATTGCGATAGATAATCACGTTTATCATGTTTGAATGGTTTTTCTTTTTATCATCATAGAGATACCCGAATTTTGAGATATTATCTATCTTAAAAGCCGGCAAAAACGGTTTAGAAACTTGAAAAAGGTATATTAGGCTTTGTGAAGCTCTCAATAAACTGATTGATGAAAAAGTCAAAAGTATCATTTGTAGAAATTAGAATGGGTCCATTTAATTGGATATTATTAGTGGTATTATAATAAAAAACGAAATATTTTTTGATAAAGCAATGCAGTTGGAAGGAGAATGATTTAATGAAAACAATACATGTTGTATCTGCAGTTATCCGAAGAGAAAATGAAGTATTTGCAACACAAAAAGGATATGGAGAATGGAAAGGATGGTGGGAGTTTCCGGGCGGAAAGGTAGAAGATGGGGAAACTTCTAAAGAAGCATTATTTCGTGAAATACAGGAGGAATTGGAAACATCCATTAAAGTGGGAGATTTGATTGAAGTGGTTGAACACGATTATCCGAAATTTCATTTGTATATGGAGTGTTTTTGGGCAACTGTCTTAGGGGGAAATCTAGTATTAAAAGAAGCACAGAATTCCATGTGGTTAAAACAAGATGAACTACATCATGTAAAGTGGTTACCGGGAGATTTGGGATTGATTGAGACAATAAAAAAAGAATTGAAAAAATCGGAACAGAAAGAAGCTGAGATGAATTTATCACAAGAGAGAAACTAGGTTGAAATATTTGGTAAAATGGTTTTGAATCGCTTTTCATCCAAAAAATTTTCGTATCAATAAAAAACTGTCGAATGTAAACAGGTTGTACGTTCGACAGCTTTTTGTAAATGATATTTCAATACAGTAGAAATGTGATTTAGCAGATTCTAATGTATACGGTCTTTTCACATTGAGGACAAGCCGGTAGTACTTCATCAGCTGAAGTTAACTCTACAATTTCTCCACATTGAATACATTTGTATTTTCCAATCCCCGGTTTTTCTCCTGCGTATGCCATCAAAAATCCCCCCTTTTTCTCTAAATATGATCTTTTTGGATGAGAAGTAAGACCCAAAAAGAATGAAGCAGATACCATCCATTTATATAAGGTTACAAAGAAAGGCATCTTTTTACAATATGTTATTTATTCTTTTACCCAATGAAGTGTAAAAAGTGACAATAGTTATAATAATATTTCCAAAAAAACTTGGTTGCTGATTTCAACTCCCTCTTGTGTCAAGCGTAATAGATTATTCTCAGTAGGATGAATCAGACCTCTGTTTTGTAGGGAAGAAAGTGTTTTTTGAAACGGTTCTCCCGTAAAATTCGGAAATTGTTTCTTTAACCATGAAATAGAAAGTCCTTTGTTCATCCTAAGTCCGAGGAATATCGTTTCTTCGAATGCTTCTTCCAAGTCAATCCGCTCCATGAAAGCAATCTTCTTTGGAGTATGAAAGGTGCTCTTGGAGTACTCTTGCAATGACATAGGATTGGTGAATCTTTTTCCATCTACAAAAGAAGATGCAGAAACTCCAAATCCAATATAATCTCCTCTCTCCCAGTATACAATATTGTGTTGACACTCATGGAATTGTTTGGAAAAATTGGAAATTTCATACTGCTCATATCCGTTTATCTCCAGAAGATGGATGGTGTTTCGATACATTTCAATATATTCTTCTTCGGACGGGATTTCATAGTAGTGATGATCTACCTGCTTTTTTAGATAGGTTCCATCTTCTAAGATTAGACTATATGCTGAAATATGATTCGGTTTCAAAGAGATTACCCTTTGCAGAGAGTGGATATGTTCTCGGATGGTTTGGTTTGGAAGCGCAAACATTAAGTCGATATTGAGATTATCAAATCCTGATTTTTGAATTAGGTCGTACGCATACAAAAACTGATCATAGCTATGACAACGGCCGAGAAGTTGCAACTCTTTTTGATGTGTACTTTGCAAACCGATACTGAGCCGATTTATCGCATTTTGTTTCATACAGAAAAGTTTTTCTAACGTAACGGATTCCGGATTACATTCCATTGAAAATTCCGTTTTAGATGGAATGGAAAGAGAATGTAAGGTTTGAAACAAAGTTTGCATATTTGAAACTGATAGGATGCTCGGTGTACCTCCACCGATAAAAATGGTTTTAATCGTTCTGTCTGAAAGATATTCTTTCCAAGCAAGAATTTCATTACATAATAAAGAAATGTAGTTTGTCTGAGCAACTTCCGATTGTGCAGAAGATACAAAGTCACAATAGCTACATTTTTGTCTGCAAAAAGGGATGTGGATGTAAAGAGAAATATCTTTTTTCATAAATAAAATTCCTTTAATCTGATGTTAAAAAAGTAACATATCAATCTGTTTCATATTTTTAGTAAGATTTGCTGAAAAATGAAAATTTATACCTATAACTTCAAAAAATTAAGTATCTCTTATGTACAACATATGTCTGCAATAAGAATACGATAAGTTACTATAAAATATAAAATTTGATTCTATTAAAGATAGCTTTTTTTATCAAAAAAATCAAGTAAAAGGCAGAAATACCGATATAGTAATGAAATTGTAACAAAATAGAACAGATAGACTATAAAATTCATATAATTCTATAGCATAATGGAATAAGAAGTATATTTGGTGGTATCAATGAAGATAAGTAGAAAAAAATTATGGGAGGCGCCTTATGTTTGCAAGAGAATTTATGAAAAATCAGGTACAGGAGTTGATTGAGAAGAATGGTATTTTGGTTGATGTCAGAACCAAAGAAGAGTTTGAGGAAGGACATCTTCCGGGAGCACTCAATATTCCGATGGAAGAGGCAGAAGATCGATTTGAGGACGAATGTCCGGATAAAGAACGATTTTATGGATTGTATTGTCACAGTGGCGGAAGAAGTGAAGTGGTGACAGAGTTTTTGCAGTCAATCGGTTATGTCAATGCCAAAAATATCGGTGGAGTCATCAGTTGGAGTGGACCTTTAGAAAAAAACAAGTAAAAATTTGTAAAAATAAAATAATTGTTATGGTTTTTCCTTACTTTCACTTAATTTTATAGTATAATAGAAAAGGAAAAATTTCATAGTAAAGGAGGTTGATTGAGGACATGAGTAACATTGTTCTTTTAAAGTTAATGGAATCTGCTAATTTTATCGGTTTTTTTGAAAATACGGTAAATATATTACTTATCTCATTGGGGTTATTGCTCATTTGTATTGAGTTGTTTATCCCAGGTGGAATTGCAGGAGCGATAGGTTGTTGTATCGTATTCCTTACAATCTTGTTTAGAACAGACGGTCTGTCAGATTTTTTTGTAGTTCTTTTTATTGTAACGTTGATTACGACAATATTCTGTTGGTTGGTATGGCATATTATACCGAAAAAAATTCGAAACAGAACGTTGTATTTACAAACAGATTTGTCGAAAGAAGAAGGATATTCTCCTGCCCCTGAAAGAACTCACTATCTTAATTACGAGGGAGTTACAAAGAGTATATTGAGACCGTCAGGAAAAGTTCAAATAGGAAGTGAAATACTGGATGCACAAGCAGAGCAAGCGTTTATTGAAGCAGGAAAGCGTGTTGTTGTTATTGCAGTTGAAGGAAGTCAACTTATTGTAAGAGAGTTATTATAGTTATTATAAAGGAGGAAGCAGCATGGGTTTTGAAAAGTTTATTGTTTTAATTATTCTTTTGATTTTAGTAGGATTCATTTTAATTTTTATACCGGTAGGATTGTGGATAACAGCGAGATTCTCAGGAGTGCGTGTGTCTATGATGACATTGTTCGGAATGAAGATTCGTCGTGTAAGACCTGTACGTATTGTTAATCCGATGATTCAAGCGACAAAAGCCGGATTGAAACTTTCTACAGACAAATTAGAAGCTCATTATTTGGCAGGTGGGGATGTAACCTCCGTTGTTAATGCATTGATTGCAGCACAAAGAGCAAATATCAATCTAGGATTTGAACAAGCAGTAGCAATTGACTTGGCAGGTAGAGATGTTTTGGAAGCAGTACAAGTTTCCGTTAATCCTAAAGTAATTGAAACTCCTGTGATTTCAGCAGTTGCGAAAGACGGAATCGAAGTAAAAGTAAAAGCAAGAGTAACTGTAAGAGCAAACATTGAACGTTTGGTCGGAGGTGCCGGAGAAGAAACCATCATTGCCAGAGTTGGTGAAGGTGTTGTTACAACAGTAGGTAGTTCTACTTCTCACAAAGAAGTATTGGAAAACCCTGATAAAATTTCAAGAACAGTATTGGAAAAAGGATTGGATTCCGGAACAGCATTTGAAATCTTGTCTATTGATATCGCTGATATAGATATCGGAAGAAATATCGGTGCAGAATTGCAAGCCGATCAAGCTGAAGCAGACAAGAAAATTGCTCAAGCGAAGGCAGAAGAAAGAAGAGCAATGGCGATTGCGAAAGAACAAGAAATGAAAGCAGAAGTAGTTCAAATGAAATCTAAGGTAGTTGAAGCAGAATCCAGAGTACCTTTGGCGATTGCAAAAGCATTTGAAGATGGAAAATTGGGTGTAATGGACTATTACAATATGAAAAATGTAATGGCAGATACCCAAATGAGAGAAACAATTGCAGGTGGAGAAGGAAAACAACAGCCATAGGAACAAAAACAGAGCACAGAAAAGAGGCGGGTGACATAGATTGAAAAGTGTTGTTTTGGTTATCATACTTTTGAAGCTCGTTAAAGTGATGTCGAGACGATGGAATGAAAACAAAAAAATTGATATTAACGGAGATTTTATATCCAAATTGTCACAACAGTTGCCTAATTCAACCGGTGATTTTTATGAGCAAGCAGAGAAGTTATATCAGATGAGTAAGGAAAATAAAGATAAATTTTTATCGCTTGTGGAAAAAAGTCAGAACAAAGAACAGACTTTGTCAGTACCGGATAGGGAAGAATATCGAAAGTCCTATGATTTTGTACGTGCACAAGATGCTCCTACAAAGACAAAGAGCAATAAGAGTGTTTCCAAAAAAGGAAACAGTAAGAAAGATCCTTTATTCCAAGACAAGAAAAAAGAACCAATGAGTCAAACATCAGTTGACAATAAAAGAAAAAGTTCTTTAGGAACACAAAAGGATAGAATAGGTATTTCGGATATGAAAAAAGATTCTTCTGAACCTGTAGTTTGTTTAGAAAAATCAGATTTAAAAAGAGCAATTATTTGGAAAGAAATTTTGGATAAACCTGTTAGTTTAAGACATTAAAAAAATCGTGAGGGTATTTTTTGCCCTCACGATTTCCTATAAAAAAACATAAACGGTTTGAGATAAGGAGGGTAAGGTATGTTAAAGGTAACGTATCTGTTTCATAGCGGTTACTGGATTGAAACAGATCATTATCATTTGATTTTTGATTATATTACAGATCATTGTCAGAAAAAGCAGGAATTGCAATGCGGAAGATTACCACAAGAGTTGATTCATAACGGGAAAAAAGTGATTGCTTTTGTAAGTCATGCACACTGTGATCATTTTGACGGTTCCGTTCTGAAATTGGGAGAAGGAATTCATTATGTCATTTCAGACGATGTGACAATTCCTCCACAAGATAATTTTGTTTTTTGCAGAGCATACGAGCATATCAGTATCGAAGGAGTAGAAGTTGAGGTGTTCTCTTCCACAGATCAAGGAGTCAGCTTTTACCTTGTTGCAGATGGATACCATATCTACCACGCAGGGGATTTCAATTGGTGGCATTGGGAAGGCGATACAGAAGAAGGAAAAGAATTTGCAAGAAATGGATTCTTTGATGAATTGGAGAAATTAAAAGAAAAACCTGTCGATGTCGCAATGTTTCCGGTAGATCCGAGATTAGAACATGCATACTGTTATGGAGGGAAAGAATATATCCGTGCTGTTGAACCTAAGGTATTTTTCCCAATGCATTTTCAAAGTTCGTATCCAACCACAACCCAATTCAAAAAATATATGGGAGAGTCCGATAAAACAACAATCATGACGATTCAACATAGAGGACAAACATTCTCTATTGAAGAAGAATAGATAAAAATGATTCTTTGCGAAAAGAGAGAGTCAAAATTCAGTGTTTATTGTATCAAAGTAGATGGATTGAAATGCAGTTTATGAGATAGTGGTGAGAGGAGAGACTTCTCCTCTACTAGAATCATAAGGTGTTTAGGAAGATACAGTTGATTCCTTCATGATAAAAATTGTTTGATGAAAGTCATGCTATTGATATTATCTTAATCCATTACAGTTTCACCGAATTTGTCACAGGTTGTGGAACCTGATATTCTATCACAGTCTGCTATTTTGGTAGGAACAGGGTTTGCTTACTCTTTGTTGTTAGGGGAAGTCAGTTGGTTGTGTATTGGGATAAAGTTGTTTAACCGTTTCAAAAGAAAGTATGTAAAGAGAAGCATAAGTGCTGTTTTTTCTCATGGAATAGAAGGGAGAGACCTTAAGATGAAAAATATACGGACAGAAATCATTGATTTGATGAAACATAGTGAATATAAGCCGATGACGGAAAAGCAATTGACAAGTCATTTCAGTTCCAGTCGTGAAGATATGAAGATTTTGAGAAATGTAGTATCTGATTTGGAAAAAGAAGGATTGATTTATAAGACAAAGAGAAATACATACGGAATTCCTTCTAAGATGGGATTGGTTATCGGAAAATTGATTGTGACACCAAGAGGATATGGATTTGTCGAATCTGAGGAACGAGAGTCAGATTTGTTTATTGCAAATACGAATATGCGGGGGGCTTTGAACGGAGATAAGGTCGTTGCGAGAATCAAACCGAGCCATAATACAAGAGACAGACAAGAAGGAGAAATTGTCAAGATTTTGGAGCATGGAAGCTATGTGTTCGTGGGAGAGTATGAAGATTCCGGTAGATTTGGATTTGTAATTCCGGAAGACAAAAAGATTCATACTGATATTTTTATTCCGAAAGGAAAAAGTAAGGGTGCTGTATCAGGAGATTTGGTAGAGTGTGAGATCACGAAATTCTATGACGGTAAGAGAAATCCGGAAGGTAAAGTAACGGAAGTCATTGGAAAAAAAGGTGAGTTCCATGTAGATTTTCTTTCTATTTTGAAACAATATCAGTTGATGGACGAATTTCCTAAAAAAGTATTGAAACAAGCTGAAAAAATTCCAATGGAAGTGCAAGAAGAAGAATTGAAAAATCGATTGGATTTGAGAGAAGAGTTGACCTATACGATTGATGGTAGTGATACGAGAGATTTTGATGATGCAATCTCCATTTCGAAAGATGAGCATGGCAACTATTTACTGGGAGTTCATATTGCAGATGTCACTCACTATGTAAAAGAAAATACACCTCTTGATAAAGAGGCACTTAAAAGAGGAACATCTGTCTATTTAGTGGACAAGGTGATTCCAATGTTACCGAAAGAGCTTTCCAACGGAATCTGTTCTTTGAATCCCGATGTTGATCGATTGACCTTATCTTGCTTGATGACAATTGACAAAAAAGGTGTTGTGGTGAAACATCAGATTGTGGAAAGTGTGATTCGTTCGAAATATCGTCTTGTGTACGAAGATGTGTCTCATCTATTGGAGACCATTGATCGTACGAAACAGTTTACAGAATTGGAGCAAAGTCTTATTTTTGCAGAAGAGTTGGCAAATATTCTCTTTAATGTAAGAGAACAACGTGGTGCGATTGAATTTGGTTTTCCGGAGTCAAAAGTCATTGTGGAAGATGAAAAGGTGATTGATGTTCAAGTCAGAGAAAGAAAAATAGCAAATGATATGATTCAAGAGTTTATGCTCATTGCAAACGAGACAGTGTCTAAGGAATATTTCTATAAGAAATTACCATTTGTCTATCGTGTTCATGAACAGCCGGCAGAAGATAAAATTAAAGAGTTCAATAATTTTATTGCAGTGTTTGGAGTGCATGCAACCTTGGATGAAGAGGCTAATGTCGAACCGAAAGATTTACAAAAGATTTTAAAAGAAGTCAAAGGAAGAGAAGAAGAGGATATCATCTCAAAGGTGATGTTGCGCTCATTGAGACAAGCTCGATATTCTCCTGTCAATGAAGGACATTTCGGATTGGCAGCAAAATATTATACCCATTTTACAGCACCGATTCGCCGTTATCCGGATTTGCAGATTCACCGAATTATTAAAATGGATATCCATCACTATTTGAGTGGAAGAAAGATAGAAGAGCTTTCTGCAATAGTAGATGGTGTTTCTAGAAGTTCTTCCGATTCCGAAAGAAAAGCTGAGCAAGCAGAGAGAGATTTTGAACATTTAAGAAAAGCACAGTATATGGAACGCTTTATCGGTCAGGAATTTGATGGGAAAATTACTTCTATCACCAATTTTGGAATTTTTGTAACTTTAGAAAATACAGTAGAGGGATTAATTCGAATCAATACCTTGGTGGATGACTACTATATTTATGACGAAGAACGGTTCCAGTTGGTTGGAAGACATTCCAAAAAAGTATTCAAAGTAGGAATGAAAGTTCGTGTTATGGTAGAGAGTGTGAAACTGGATTTGAGAGAAATAGGATTTCAATTTGTAGATATGGTGACAAAAGACTAAATTTTGTAAAAAAATTGCTTAATGAAGTCATATTTTGAGAATATATATAGAATATAAAGAATTGAATTTATGAGAGAAGTCTTGTAAAAATAAGAATTTTCTTGTAGATTAGATTCAGGATAATTACCTATAATGTTAGAGGAGGAACAAGAATGAATACATTAGTTACAAAAGTGGTGGACGGAGTTTATTATATCGGTGTTAATGATAGAGAAACTGCACTGTTTGAAAACATGTGGCCGTTACCAAACGGAGTGGCATATAACTCCTATGTAATCATTGATGAAAAAACTGCATTGATGGATACAGTAAAAGCAATGTCAACAGAAGAGTTTTTGGATAGATTAGAGGTAGCTCTGGATGGAAGAACATTGGATTATTTAGTAGTTCATCACATGGAACCGGACCATTCAGGTTCTATTCGTTCTACAATTTCAAAGTATCCTGATGTAAAAATAGTTGGAAATAAGAAAACAAAAGAAATGTTACAATTGTTCTATGAAATCTCTGATGAAAACTTTGTAGAAGTGAAAGAAGGAGATAAAATAGAATTAGGAAAGAGAAGTCTTCAATTCCATATGACACCGATGGTGCATTGGCCTGAGTCTATGGTGAGTTATGAAAGTTATGATAAAATCCTATTCTCACAAGATGCATTTGGAAGTTTTGGAGCATTGGATGGAGCGATTTTTGACGATGAATGCGATTATGAAAAATACAAAGATGATACAGAACGTTATTTTGTAAACATCATTTCCAAATATGCAAAACAAACTGAAAAAGCATTACAAAAATTAGGTGGATTAGATATCAAAATGATTTTACCTGTTCATGGATTGGTATGGAGAAGCCATCCTGAAGTGATTTTGAAAAGATATCAAGACTTGGCAAGTCAAAAATTAGATAACGGAGTTGTGTTGGTATACGGTTCTATGTATGGAAATTCAAAATACATGATAGAAAACGTAGCTAGATATCTTGCTGAAGAAGGAGTGAAAGATATTCAAGTATTTGATGTGACAAAAACACATAAATCTTATATTACAACAGAACTTTGGAAGAAGAAAGGTATTATCTTGGCAAGTTGTTCGTATGACAACGGTTTGTATCCTCCAATGGTAGATCTTCTTCATACAATGAAAGGAAACAAAATGTCAGGTCGCGTTTTAGGAGTAGCAGGAACATTCAGCTGGAGTGGTGGTGGAGTGAAGAATTTGGTTCCACTTGGAGAAGATTCCGGTTATGAATTGCTAGAGGATTGTGTAGTAGAAGCAAAATGTGCTCCTAAAAAAGATGATTTAGATAAATTAAGACAACTTGCAAAAGCGATGGCGGAAAAATTAAGAGGAGAATAGAATGAAAGATTCAAATGTCAAAGTTGTAGCAAAAAACAGAAAAGCACGATTTAACTATGAGATATTGGAAACTTATGAGGCGGGAATAGAGCTGAAGGGAACAGAGGTCAAGTCCGTTCGTGCATCAAAAGTCAACTTGACAGAAGGATTTATTTCAATCGACAACGGTGAGGCTTTTTTGAAACAGGTTCATATCAGCCCGTATGAACAGGGAAATATCTTCAATGTCGATCCGGTTCGTGTTCGAAAATTACTGCTCCATAAGAGAGAAATTAAGAAATTGATTGGAGAAACAGCGCAGAAAGGGTTTACTTTAGTACCACTATCCATGTATTTGAAAAACGGAAAAGTGAAACTTTCACTTGGTTTGGCAAGGGGGAAAAATACCCATGACAAACGCCAAGATATGGCAAAAAAAGATGCGCAAAGAAGTATTGAAAGGGCAATGAAAAGCTATTAAGAAAATGATTTTGTGGGTCAATAAGACGAACATTAACAGTAGCAGGATTCATCTATCATTTTGCGATCAGAAGATAGAACGATGTGTTTTATCACTGAATTAAAGAAAAGACACTTTGGGATACGTTCTCAAAGTGTCTTTTCTTACAAAATAGAATGGATATTTTATATTTTTCATAGTATAATTTTTGTAGAAAATAATTGTCGTCAGAAGAGATGTAATAGCAACAGTTTTCAATCATGCAAGGAGATTCATCAAGCAATGTGAAACATAAAGAAGAGGGTGAATTGTTTGAGTACAATCAAAAGAATCAACAAAAAAGTTTTGTTTTTATTAGGAATGGTATTTATGGTAGGTGTATTGAGCGGATGCAATTATTTAACTACGGAAAAACAAAATTCTTTTGTCGTATATGCAAAGAATGATGGAATTTACTACACTTATTTGAACGGAGAAGAGAAGAAGGAACAAAAAATACAAGATGGAGAAGAGTTTGAATGTCCGAAGATATCTGAGGATGGAGAGTTTGTTGCATATCAAAAAGAAAATGAACTTTATTTATACACCTTATCAACCAGTCAATATCAAAAACTTGCAGATATGGAGCAGTATCAGAATTATGAATGGTTGGGACAAAAATTGGTGTATGCTGATGAGAGTGCAGGCTTTTATCTCTATGACACTCAAAGTAATCAATCTGTAAAATATGATGATGACAATCATTATGAAAATTTCAAAGCATCAAAAGACGGAAAGTTATATGCAAAACAGCTGAAAAATTGGGAAACTTCAGAAGGGAAATTCAGCCATGCGGACGCTATTGTTGAGATTGATTGCAATGCTTTGCAAAGTGATGAAGTTCAAACAAATATTCTGATTGAGGCAAAGGCGCCTGAAAACAATTCGATTGATTTAGGATATGATCCCACTATTTCCAAAATCAGTGAAGACGGAAGATATCTTTTGATTCATGAGAAATTTCAATCAGGTTCTACGAGTGCAGATTATGCAGGGTTTGGGATATATGATACCAAACAACAAAAGCATATTGATTTTACGGACATTTACAATCAAAGAGAGGAAGAAAACGAGTTGATTGTTTTGCCGTATGAAGATAATATAGCATTATCTTCAAAAGAGAATAGTTCAATAGCTCTCATAAAAGGTGGAGGGAGAGAGATGTTTTTTAATAAAGAGCTTGCTTTGATGAGATTACAGGAAGATGGAACTTATGACTTGCAAACGATTACACCTGACAACATATTGGCAATGACACCTTCTTTTACTACGGATGGGCAAAAGTTGATTTATTCCGGTATCGCTATTGAAAGTACAGAATCTTATGAAGAAACACAAAAGGACTGGGATACAAAACCGCATGATATTTATCAATATGATAATATAACGAAAAAAACAGGTAAAATAACAGATGGAATAGGGTTTGATTATATGCCGATTTCTTTATCTGAAGAGGATATTTTGTTTTTTAGAAGTAAGAAACATCAGTTTTCGGAACATACAGGAAATTTAATTCGACTGAAAGACGGAGAAGAAGATGTTGTCGCATCCGAAGTATGTTTGGGATACCAGCCTAATAGAAATATGGCAGTATTTATAGGAAGAGATTTGAAACGATAACAATAGAATATGAAAAATAAATGAAAATTTGTGCCGGTTGTGGTATGATAGAAATGTCATAATCGGCACAAAATTTTTTTGTTACAGAAATTTTGTTACATAGAATCAACCATATAACATATTTTGATGGATAAGAAGTTTTTCAGTACAAAAATTCCTGCTGTTTTGTTATGCAATGCAGATAGTGTAAGAATAAGAGAAACTTCGAAAGAACAGAGTCGTCAAAATTTTGCTTATGAAAAAAGTTGTAGAGGGAGTGTATACTTTGAAAAAAAATCAGAAGTTTTTGAGCGGGCTTTGTCTGTGTTTGACAACGATATTATTGTTGTGTGCCTGTGATGTGAATCAGATAAAAAACAAAACACCAAATACAGAAGGAACAAATGTGGATACATCTGATTTGCAAGATCAGGCAAAAGAAGGTATAAAAGACTTTACTTTTGAGGGGTCTGATTATTCATTAGGTCAGTTGATAGATGCAGGTATTGGCTCTCCGTCTTATGAATCCTACCAATCCAAAGAAGATGGAAGAACCTATGTGAAGATTACCGGGAATATGGTTTACGATGGTGTTCCGATTGTATCAGTCTTGAAATATGTATGGCTTGGAATGTCTTCTGATGGTTTATCCAGTTATGAATTTCATAGCCTAACCTTCAATGATGTTCCACAGAATGAGCTTTCCATAGATCAATTTTTTGAATTTTTGGAAGAGTCTGCAGTAAAAAAATATGGTGCTGTGTTGTCAAGTAAATCAACACAAACTTATGCACAAGATGTTGCAACATCTGAATATGTATTACCCGATTCCGATATGAGATATTTAGAATGGGAAGAAGTAGAAGCGCTTGCAGATTATGGTGGAAAAGATTTGATTCGATTAGCTGTCAATGAGATGTATGCAAGACATGGATTTATGTTTAAGAAATCGAAAAACCAAGAGTACTTCGAAAGAAAATCTTGGTATTATCCACAACCCGGATTGACAGACACTTATGTGAAAGAGAGTTTATTCAATGAATATGAAAAAGCAAATCTGGAAATGTTGTTAAAAGTGGAAAAGCGATTTAATTAACAGTAGAAAAAGGTAATTCCATTATAAAATGGAAAAGGATGTTTTGTCATGGAACGGAGAAAGAATGCTTATTCTGATAGAATAGGCATTCTTTTTTTCGATAAAATACGATTTAAAAAAAATTTTTTAAAAATGAAATCATGTAATATGAAAGATAGTGAATGATAACATTCTTTTTCTACAAAAAACAGAAAAAACTAAGAATAAGAAATTGTTTAAGTGAATATGGAATGAAAAAGAGTAATAGATTTCATTCATAATGAAAAAATAATATCATTTGGTGTGATTAATTTTTTATTGTTTTCAAAAAAATTTAATATACCAAATTGTTGAAAATACATTAAGATAAAAGTGTTATGTTAAATTGAAAAGAGGTTGAAACCAAATGGAATAAGTAAGGTATGAGACTATTTGAATGTAGTAAGAGTATAAGATTCATTTTTAGCAATCTCAAGAAATTTGATTGGATGTGTCTAAAGTCGAAAATGAATGATATCATTCAATGAAGTTCATAATAAAACGAAATACGATGTATTAATACTCACTATTCAAAAATAAAGCTTTATTATATTGATGAATTTGATATAATAAAGATACAAAATATAGAAAATGAGGAGAAAGTATAATGTCGACCATTCAAAAATTTGAAATAAAAGATATCAAAAAAGAGAATTCAAAATTCTCAGCTCTTAGAACAACGATTGAAACTGTTTTTTATGGAAACAATGTTGTTAGGATAAATTCTTTAGCAGAAGCGTATGAACTGGCTAAAAATGCTACCGGTACTGTAGTGACGGATTTGCCGGTATTTCGTGCAGAAGAAATCGGACTTCCATCCGATGCAAAAATTTTGCTTTATAATGACGGTACAGTAACCGGTAGATATGCCAAAGGTAGAGTTGTGATAGGGCACAAAGATGTCGATGAAAAGAAATATGCAGGAATTGCACGAGAAGCAGCTTTTTATGCACAAGGAAAAAAACTGTACTATGCACAAGCATATATCGGATTACATGAAGAATTTATGGTAAAGGCACATCTTATTGTCGAGGAAGGATACGAGAATACCCTATATAATTGGTTGCTAAATTTTCAAACAAAAACAGAAGAATATCAGAAAATGTATCAATCATCTAAAGAATTGAATGAAACAGATATCTATGTACTGTCTTTACCAAACTATGTTCCACAGGAACATGAAAAAGGGTTATCCCTGTTTGATGCTGAGCACAATTCCTTGTTATTATGTGGAATGCGTTACTTCGGGGAACATAAAAAAGGAACTTTAACCTTAGCTTGGGAAATTGCAAACAGAAACGGTTATGTTTCTTGCCATGGAGGTTTGAAACAATATCAATTGACGGACAGAGAATATACGATTGCGTTCTTTGGATTATCCGGTTCGGGAAAATCAACTTTGACTCACAATACACATCAAGATAAATATGATATTCAAATTTTGCATGATGATGCATTTGTCATTTCCGATACAGATAAGTCTACAATTGCATTAGAGCCTTCTTATTTCGATAAGACACAAGATTATCCAATGGAGGATGAATCAAATCAATATCTCCTATCAGTCCAAAATTGTGGTGCAACATTAGATGAAGAAGGTCGTGTTGTATTGGTAACAGAAGACATTAGAAACGGAAATGGTCGTGCTATCAAATCTAAGTTTTGGACGAAAAATAGAGTGAATCACATGAAAGAACCGGTGAATGCAATAGTTTGGTTGATGAGAGACAATGCAATTCCTCCTTTGTTGAAGATTGATAACCCTGTAATTGCTTCTATTTTCGGTGCTACACTTGCTACTAAGAGAACGACTGCTGAACGATTGGATAGTGCTGCAGAAATGGAAAAATTAGTTATTATTCCGTATGCAAATCCATTTAGAACCTATTCTTTAGGGCAAGACTATCAAAAGTTCAAAGCATTGTTTGAAGATGGAACGACGGATTGCTATATTTTGAACACAGGAAGTTTTATGGGTAAAAAAATTCAAAAAGAAACGACATTACATTTATTAGAACAGATTGTTGATGGAAACACAGATTTTGAAGATCTTGGAAATCTTAGACATATCCAATATGCCAAAGTAGATGGATTTTTACCGAATATGGAAGATGAGAACTATCGGGCAGCTTGGGAGAATGCGTTGAGTAACCGACTTCAATTTGTGACAGAGCAAAAAGGAACAGCAGATGAATTGCCTGAAGAAGTAGAGATAGAATTGAATCAATTAAAAAATCAACTAAGATAAGCAGTTCATATAAAGTTTGAAAGAATGATTTTGGCTACTATGTAGTCAGGTTTGATATGATGTATACGAAATTCTGATGAAACAGTAGAGAGTATGGAAGTATGACAATTTGTGCATTTGATTGTGTCCTTCGTCTGTTGATTGATGTTTTCACAGACTCTGTTCATACTTTTTTCGTCATTTAGAATACTTCAGTTACAAATAGAAATCTATAAGAATATGATTATAGTTTTCTAATCGAAAAGAAAATTCGAAAAAGGCTATTAAACCATGAAAATATGGGTATACATTATGACATAATTAAGATTGTAATTCATATAAGTTTAGATAAGTAAAGTTTGATAGGGGGAATACAGATGAAAAAAGTGTATATGATGGTTACTGACTGGTGTCCGCATTGTAAGAGAGCGAAGAATTGGATGGAAGAATTGAAACAAGAGCATCCTGAGTTTCAAAAAGTAGATGTGGAAATTATTGATGAGGAAAAACAGGAAGAATTATTGAAACAACATAATTTCAATTATTACTATGTACCTACCTACTATGTAGAAGGAGACAAAGTACATGAGGGAGTACCGACAAAGGAAATTGTACAACAGGTATTTGAAAAAGCATTGGCAGAATAGCAAAAAGTTCAAAACAACGAAGTTGGAATGAGCGATACATTCGGCGGAGTTGTTTTTTTGTGCGAAAAAATCGAAATTCATTTTACTATTTGTTCTAAAATGATAAGATAGGAGTATAAAAAATGAACTTGGAAGGGATTGTATGGCATATATTGAGAATTTTTTTGAATTGTTTTTTGAGAACAAAAACAGTTTGAATTTACAATTTTATCAGGGAGATATCAGTAAAAAAGAATATATTGAGCAAAATTATGCTTTTTTGAAACAGTTAGGGAAACCTCCATTTAAAAAAGTGGATAATTTGTGGAAAGGAATCTACAATTATCAGTACTACAATATGACGGGAAAATATTTTAAGATGCTAGCAAAAGAATTAGAGGAAAAGAATAAGCATCCCGAAAAAGCAAAAGAGTATTATGATAAAGTGAACTACTCCTATCGAAAAAAAGACGACAATATTTTTTATGTGATGAGATTAGTGGACGGAGTGGGAATGCGAGCCTATCCGATTCATGTCAAGTCAAGTTATTTGAAAGAAAAACTGTTTGAAGTTTTTTTGGAATACGATGATATCACAGCTATTTTTCATTCCGTGAATCCGGTTTTGAAAAACAAGCTGTGTGAGATGGGAATTTTTGAAACAAAAAGTCAAGAATCATTGATTGATCAATATGTCAATTCGTATTATTAAATCTCAGTTTTTGAGAAAAAATCATAATTGAATTCAAATGAAATAGCATCGATGACTGTAGTAAAAACTTTTCGTCAAGAGTATTTTAACCAATGATTGATGAAAAAACCGATTTGGAGAAAAAATCATAATTGAATTCAAATGAAATAGCATCGATGACTATTGTAAAAACTTTTCGTCAAGAGTATTTTAACCAATGATTGATGAAAAAACTGATTTGGAGAAAAAATCATAATTGAATTCAAATGAAATAGCATCGATGACTATTGTAAAAACTTTTCGTCAAGAGTATTTTAAGCAATAAATTGATGAAAAAACAGATACTTATCACTGATTTTGAATTGAGAAAAGGAATAAAGAAACAATTAGGGATATGTTGTATTAAAGAAATCAACATAGAAAAGGAATAAGGTTGGGATTGAGAACAGTATGAAGAAAAAAGAAACCATAGAAATCACTGTCAATGAATTTTGTTTAGATGGGACGAGCAAAGCAATCAAAGACGGCGTGAAATTTTCTGTAAAACATGGGATACCCGGACAAAAAGTAACGATGTATATTAAAAAATTACGACAAAATAGAGGAGAAGGAAAAATCTTAGAGATTTTGGAACACTCTTCGATTGAGACAGAGTCTATCTGTGAACATTTTGATGTCTGTGGAGGGTGCTCCCTGTTGCCGATTGCTTACGAAAAGCAATTGGAATTGAAAAGAGATGCTCTGTCTGATTGGTTTGTCAAAAAAGGGCATGAAGAATTTCAGGAAATAGAAGTAATCGGAAGTCCGGACAGTCGAGAATATAAGAATAAGATGGAATTTACATTCGGAAATGAACAAAAAGACAGTCCTTTGACATTGGGTATGCATATGACAAATCGGAGTAACAGTATTGTTTTTGTAGAAGATTGCCGAATTGTGGATGAAGATTATCGACAAATTCTGAAAGCAACCATATCTTATTTTAGAAAGCAAAATTTGCCGTTTTATCATATTATGAGAAGAGAGGGATACCTTCGCCATTTAGTGCTTAGAAAAGGGAAAAACACAGGCGATATTTTGGTGAATTTGGTTACGACGACACAACTTGACTTTGATTTGAAAGAGTACTGCTCTTTATTGTTGGACTTGAGTTTGGATGGGCGAATCATGGGAATTTTGCACACAGAGAACGACTCTTTTTCCGATGCAGTTATTCCGGAAAAAATAAATTGTTTGTATGGAACAGAGTTATTTGAAGATAAGGTTCTTGGAATGAATTTTAAAATATCTCCTTTTTCTTTCTTTCAAACGAATACTAAGGGTGCTGAGGTTCTTTATTCTAGAGTTAGAGAAATGGTTAAAAAAGTTTTGGAGCATCGAAAAGAAGAAACCATCTTTGATTTATACAGTGGAACAGGAACAATTGGGATTTTGGTTTCGACCATCGCAAAAAAAGTCATTGCAATCGAGTTGATTGAAGAAGCAGTGGAGATGGCAAAAAAGAATGCGAAGATGAACGGTGTTGAAAATGTAGAGTTCATCGCAGGAGATGTTGCAAAAGAAGTCGAGAAACGAGAAGAAAAACCGTATTTGATTATCTTAGATCCTCCAAGAAGTGGGATGCATCCAAAAGCAATCGGAGACGTTCTGAACTTCGAAGCGGAAAATATCATTTATATCTCCTGCAATCCGAAGATATTTGCTGAAGAATTACATCTGTTCAAAGAAAAAGGATATCAGGTGATGGATAAAGTAGGTGTAGATCAATTCCCAAATACAAATCATGTGGAGTGCATAGCGTTGATACAAAGAGTGAAATCGTGAAAATCCTGCATTTTAAGCAGTTTTACAAGCATTATGTATTTGTAGAAGATGGAGAGGGAGGACGAAAAAAAGTCCTAAAAAATTATATTGATGTGAATGTTTGCATTGATATGGTGTGTGGAGATACAAAGAATGCTTTAGAAAGTGAGGACTACTAAATGATGAGATGGATAATAAAAATAATCTTGTTTCCAATTAGCTTGGTGTTGAGTATCCTTACAGCATTTCTGACATTCCTACTTGGTATCGGAACAGCCCTACTATACTTGCTGATGATGTTTTGCATATTTGGAGCAATTGCATCTTTTATGCAAAAAGAAGTTGCCATCGGAATAGAAGCATTGGTATTAGGATTTTTGTTAAGTCCTTATGGAATACCGATGGTCGGAGCAGCTGTTATAGCGTTCCTTCAGGAAATCAACGAAGCAATAAAATCAATCTAAAAAAATTCATACAAATGGTTACCAAAGGCGATAGATAAAAAACTATCGTCTTTTTCTTTGCCAATTTTTAAGGAGGGAGGTGAAGCGATGGACTTTGACTATTTCTATAACAGAGAAGCAGAAAGATTTAACTTTCTAAAAGTACCTGAAATATTGGTAGACGGAGAAGAATTTAAGGGATTGTCTGCTGAAGCAATTATCCTTTATTCCATGCTTTTGAAACGAACAGGAATGTCATTTAAGAATAACTGGATAGACAAGGAAGGCAGAGTATTTATCTATTTCACAGTCGAGGAAATTATGAAAAGAAGAAATATCTCAAAGCCTACTGCCATAAAAACATTAGATGAGTTAGACAGCAAAAAAGGGATAGGGCTGATTGAAAGAGTAAGACTTGGACTTGGTAAGCCGAACATCATTTATGTCAAAGACTTTATGAGCATAATAGCGGTAAAAGAAAATGACCTCTTGAAGTCAAAAAACTTAACTTCAGAAGTAAA